>JAJHQZ010000004.1 GCA_020833055.1 Candidatus Korarchaeum sp.
TACTACATAGTGACGTATTCACCACAGGCATTCGTCGAGTGTCTCGATGAAAAGAGGATTGAAAGACAGGTTGAACCGCTTGGGATTACCATCACGAACTGTGTCTCGATGAAAAGAGGATTGAAAGTTATGTCTAACTGAAATATAGCCCGACACACGTGCACCGGTCTCGATGAAAAGAGGATTGAAAGGAAAACGACGAATTAGTGAACTCCGAACCGATAAACGTGGTCTCGATGAAAAGAGGATTGAAAGCATAAAATAGTCCCCCCCAAAAAGAAAAATTAATAGGTCTCGATGAAAAGAGGATTGAAAGCTTTATTGCCTAAGTAATAACCGTTGAACTGTACTTTGTCTCGATGAAAAGAGGATTGAAAGATTGAGGAACGGAGCACGCCTGAGTGAAGCTTACGATGGTCTCGATGAAAAGAGGATTGAAAGTAACCTTTAATTATTGCCCATCCTGAGAAAACTTTTAGTCTCGATGAAAAGAGGATTGAAAGTTTTGTCAAGGTTCGCCTTTCCCCTCATTGTTCCCGTGGTCTCGATGAAAAGAGGATTGAAAGATAGTTGTGTGGGCAATAGCTAACGCTCTCAAAGCCAAAGTCTCGATGAAAAGAGGATTGAAAGCTCGTTTCCCACTTACCTGCCGCGGGGTTTCCCCCGCTGTCTCGATGAAAAGAGGATTGAAAGGTTCTTTTAGCTCAAAAATTCTTTTGGATAATAATGTTCTTTCATTTGGGATAAGCTCCTAGAAGTTCCGCCGAAAGCTTCTCTTCCTATGCGATCCAAATACACGGATCTTTGATTCATATATGACCCATATTTCGTTTAATTCTCTAAAGTTTCTGACGCATGTATATGCTAAACTATACCATATTTTTTGAAATTGTTAGCTTTCCTTACTACTCGAAACGCTCAACGAGTTCTAAAGATTATATCAGGTAGCAGAATTGTTACCCTGATTGAATGATAACTCAGGGAGCTGCCCTCGTGGCAGGAGCCCTCGCAGCGCCTCAGAAGGCCCCCTGCACAGGGAGCCTAACTTATGATCCGCGATACCCGCGGGCTGATCACTATATCCTAAAATTTTATAAATACCTCGAACACGAGATATCCTATGGGAGCTCGAAGGAGAGCTCTCCTTTACCACACCTCTATTCTAAGCATCCTGCCCCTAGTACTGAACGCTCTGATCACCCCTATAATAGTTATCTCAGCCGTCTCCCTGCCGGAGTTCATTAGGGATCCGGTCTACTACATATACTTGTACGGCTACTTCCTCTGGCCCCTCTACCATTTGCTGCTCGCGGGGGTCGCGCTGAAGTTCCTCAAGGCGGAGGGAGAGGATCTTAAAGATATCATAGGACCTTTTAGGGATAAGCCCCTGTTCACAGTCCTTCTAACAGTTCTGATGCTCGGCTTCTCCATACTGATATTTCAGGTGATCGAGCCCATCGTAGCTGAATTGATCTCCGGCCCCGGGACTTGGGAGCAGGTTGCGAATCTCTTCAAGAGGATCCCCCGCGCTCTAGCTACGTACAGCTTGCTCGTCGTACCCTTAACAGCGGGGATCTGTGAGGAACTCGTTTGGAGGGGATACTTGCTCACTAGATTCGAGATACTGATGAAAGGAAGGGTTTGGGCCATACTCCTTCAGGCTACACTCTTCGGCCTCTGGCACGCATCCCCCTTCCTTCCTTTCTCAGTCCTGGTGGGAGCTGTGGCCGGTTACCTCTACGTCAGGACTAGGAGGCTCTTACCCCTGATGCTGAGCCACTGGCTGGGGGATGCCATAGGCTTAGCTATCATGTACTCCTAGCTCTCGGGAACCAAACTGCTCTCTGGCTACAGTCCTCCCATGAGTTAGAGTATTGAATATGCTCCGACTCAGCTTCCCGAGCCCTCTCCTCAACCTTCAGGCCGATTATATAATTTGGAGGCACTTCTCTCACGAGATACACCTTTCCAGCTTTCCTTATCTCGAATCCATCGTTTATCATGGCTCTAGCATCAACTTCGAGCACGACGACATCTTCACCATGCCTCCTAGCTACGATAAAAGCATCCTCAACCGATGGGGAGAGGTGCACGTACTTCCTCTTCCCGGACCTTATTCCCTCCTCCCTTATCCTCCTCCAGGCCCTCAGAGTGGTACCGTGGTATAGAGTAGCCACGTCCCTTACAGGTACTCCCGCCTCGACATCGATGCTGTGACCGTAAGCTGCCCTTATCCTCCCATCCCTCACCTCGAACCTGCCCTTCTCATCGGCCTCGACCACTCTGAGTATGTGCTCCGGCCTGACCCACTCGTATCCCCTCTTCTCAGCGATCCTCCTGGCAATTTCCTCGAGGGTGACGCTGGAGAATCCCTTCTCATCTAAGGAGATCCCTATGTAAGAGGGGTTGTGCCTCAGTATGTATGAGAGGAGCTTGCTCAACTTCACCATCCTCCGCTCCAATTTCCCACCTAGGTCTGGGGATTCCAGCTGGGGCTATTAGCTTGACTGTGCTTGAGGACTGTTGATGAGCGGCGAGGATGGAGTAAAAGCTTGAAGATCGAATAAAAAGGGATTTCAAGCCTCCTGAATCATGACTTTTATGTGCTCTAGCAAGCTCTTCAGTACATTTTCTCTCGCTCTCCAGACCTCCAGACCAGCTATGGAGCCGTCCTCCGCTATCTCGATGAAGAGATCCTCCGCTATCTCTACAGTATCCTTCAGGGGACCTTCCTTGATGAGTATGTAGAGTATGTCCGCCTCCGGATCGAATCGCACCTTCATCTCACCCTTATCCATCTTCCTCTCACCTCCCTATTGCGGACACTATCTTCTCAATATTGCTGGTATCCAGAACACTTATAACTCTTTTCAGCTCATCGCGTTTCTCATATACTACGATGAGCCAGTGTCCAGCTTTCTTTCTCGGACCTATGCACACACTATATCCGGTGAGTATATCAAAATACGTCATCACTGGATTGTTGAGCGTTTCCTCTACTTCTTTTTCATCTATAACTCTTTCTTTAAGCCTATTTTTGGCATGTTCAGTCAATTCGAAGCTATTGTCCGAGCATTTCATTCGTAACTCTCTCACTTAAAATCTTTTTAAATTTGAAGTTCCAGAATTATCCTGAGAGGCGGAGGTACTATTTAATAACTGAATTCGACTCATTCAATAAAGGGAAACTCCTGATTAAATTGCAATTTACCTGAATGCATTATATATGAACTCCAGCCCGAAGAAGATCAGGATGAGGCTCAGGATACCCATTATCGCTTTGAGGAGGGACTCGTTCAACCTGCTACCCTTGTAAAAAGCGTAAGCTACGAAAGTGAGCCATGCGAAATCCATCCAGACGTGAAGGGCGTACATGAGCATCACCCCCAGTGGGAACTGCATGGAGTCCATGACTAGCTTAGCCCCTACGGTGAGCCACCAGATTATGAAGTATGGGTTGAGCGCAGTTAGTAAGATGCCCGCGACGAAAGCATTCCCATTTCTCTCGGAGGCATCTATTCTGACCTTCCCCAAAGATCTGATCTGAGTGAGGGCGAAGTAGAGGAGGAAAGCTCCCCCTATGATGGAGAGGAGCTGTTTGAAGCTCTGAGCTATGGAGAGGCCAGCTGATATGAGGAGGACTAGGGGGAGCTCGAAGGCCATGTGACCTAAGGATATCAGGAGCCCAGCTCTCTTCCCGCTCCTGATCCCTAGGCCAGCTGCTGACACCGTTAGGGGCCCAGGGGAGAGGGCTCCGGACACCGTTATCGCTTCCACCTCCGCTATGAATGAGAGCAAATCCATAGGCGAAGTCCCTCATCGCCTTTTATAAGAATTGATTGCGTTGAAATCCGCAGATTCCCCAATCCTCTCAGTATAGAGTATCAGCCTTTTTAATTCCCATTGCCTTGAGTCGAGGTGATGAGTTGCTTAAAGCCATAATGCTCATACTCATCCTGCAGCTCCACGCCCCCTCCCAGGCTTCTGATCTCTCCTTCAGAGGGGCTAATATCGCCCTCTGGGGATTCGATTATGATTGGCTCGAGTCCACCCTCCGGAAGCTGAGGGAGATAGGGTTCGATAGCGTCCTCCTGACCGTATACCTCAAAATGGATTCCCCTAATTCGAGTTACGTCAGGAGGTTCGAGTACACGCCGGAGGATGACGAGATAAGGCTCGCTATCTCTAAGGCGAGGGAAATGGGGTTCAAGGTCCTCCTGAGGGTAGCTATCTACCTCGACTCTGGATGGGGAGGGGATGTGATGCCAGAGGATATGGGCTCCTGGCTCGAGAGCTACAAATCTTACCTCATCCGCTACTCCAGGCTTGGAGCTGACGGCTTCATCTTAGGGGCTGAGCTCTGCTCCATAGATAAGAGGGAGGAATTCAGAGAACTCGTGAAGGAGATAAGGAGGAATTACAGCGGAATCCTCGGTTACTCGGCCAACTGGGGGTCTGAGGAGACTTCCTTCTGGGACCTGCTCGATTTCATAGGGATAGATGCTTACTATCCAGTGGGGGACTGGGACAGGATTCACGCAGAGCGCATAGAGCCCCTCCTCAAATACGGGAAGCCGATAATATTCACGGAGATCGGTTATAGAAGCATAAAAAATGCTCATGAGAGACCATGGGATTGGAAAATTAAATCTGAGGTGGATTACGGTGAGCAGGCCCGCCTATGGAGCCTTTTCTTGGAGGTAGAGGCTCCCAGGATATCGGGCTTCTTCCACTAGGCTGAGGCCCCCTGGGGGGATGATGGGACCGGCTACTCCATAATTGGAAAGCCAGCTGAGGGTGTGATGAGGAGGGGTCTCATGAAGCTGCTCCTATCATCGAATCCAGCTTACTGCGTGGCATCTGAAGTGGATGAGAGGTCGCTTAGGGAAGCGCAGCCGGGAGCCGAGGTGGGGGAGGATTGCAGGATAATAGTGGGTGGGCCCCTCGCCAACCCGAGGAGCAGGATCTACGAGGCCAACTTCGGGAGGGATGAGCTCAGGATAAATCGGAGCGTTTACAGGAGCGTATGGGGGAAGTTGGATTATGCCCTCCTGACCTTCAGGGAGGGGAGGATTTACCTCATGGGGGTGCACAGGTTCGGGACCAAGGCTGCGATAATGTGGCTCTCTAAAGGGCTTCACTTCACCTCAGCTGTAATAAGGTGGAGGGACCTCAACGGGGACGGGGACGTCGAGATGGAGGAGATAGATGTTATCTACGTGAGGGCGTGAGCTCCTTGGGAGGGCCTATCGAGGATAAGAGCCTACTGTTCATCCATAAATGCTGTCCTCTCAGCT
The DNA here is from genome assembly GCA_020833055.1 of Candidatus Korarchaeum sp. Taxonomy (GTDB): domain Archaea; phylum Korarchaeota; class Korarchaeia; order Korarchaeales; family Korarchaeaceae; genus Korarchaeum. Next base: position 5,298 of record JAJHQZ010000004.1, read on the forward strand.
CCTCTCCGACAGCCAGGAGCGTTGAGAGTAGCTTCATCGGCCTCTTTGTTAGACAATATAGGCCGCGTCCATCATGTAAGAGTGAGCTGAAGAGATCCTAAAAATTGATGGTGCTCATGCGAGCGTTCTGTGGAGTTGCATGTCTCGAACCCCCTCTATGGCATTCCGGAATATTCCGGAATATGCCGGAATCCTTATTGCTCTTAGAACAATAGGAACTCAATTGAATAAATGTTGAGTAATCCCCTAACCGGAGACTCTGGCCTCAGCCCATATTAGCTAGAGCTTTATCGTCTTCCTCTCCGAGAACTTCACTTCGACTGGTATGAAGATGACATTGACTTTCATAGTCCCGTTGACGTTCAAATCGACCTTCCCCTCGGAGAGGAGATTTGCAAGCGCTTTCCCGAGGCCAGAGTAGTAGAGATCCATGAGACCGCTCTCGCATACCCTCGATTTGGGAGGAATTGCTATCTTATTCAAGCTCCCGTTCCCTACTTTCGCATCCTCAACGTATATCCCATACCTCATTTCCTCGGCCGAGTAATAGTAGCTGGAGGGGTTCTCCATGCAAAGAGTAACATTTATTGTGACTTTTTCGAAGCTGGCTCCTGCTATCTCCATCCTCTCAACGTTCACGCTTATCCTCTTAGCCGATGAGATCATATCGTTCAGATAGAGAGCTGAGGCTACGATGAGCAGCATTATGGGGATTAGGATGAGAGAATTCCTCATAAGGGGGAGAGGAAGGGGAAGCATAAAAATTCAATCGCCTAGGATTTCATGCCCAATGAAGGGATGAGGGTAGTGGTGCAGACATGCCCTTTCCAGCAGAGCCTCCAGCTGATGTGGAATTCTCCTGAGGACTAACTCCACTGACTCAAGTTTTTTAGGGGGAACCGCATGAGATAGCGTATGGGCCATATATGGGTTAAGGTGAGGATAGGCAGACCCGATGGAACTAAGTACGTGGATACTGATGCTCTAGTCGACACTGGAGCAACTCTCACCGTAATCCCGAGGAGCTTGGCATCGGAATTAGATCTGCAAGTGACTGGTAAGACTTACGTCGAGACCGCTGCTGGGAGGATAGAGCAAGATAGGTCGAGAGCGTTCATAGAGATAGAGGGTAGAAGCGAGATCGTGCCCGTCCTAGTATCTGATATCGTAGATAAGGTGTTGATAGGAGTAACGACGCTAGAGGTACTGGGGCTCAGGGTGGATCCCGTGACGGGGAAGCTCGTGGAGTGGACTATACTCATGTTCTGAATATCTTAGTCGTTCTCCAGAATTTATTTGGAGCTCAATGGTCTCTTTGAAAGAAGTTCAGGGATGGAGCGATCTCAAGGCCCCTGAACGTTTAGCTCCTCCGTAAATCCCCATCGACCAATCAGGACTGAAGAATCTCTAATCTCAGCTTAGGCTCTATCTCTCCGATGATCTGAAAGTGACTGTCGAGGGTCACGAGTGTCATGTCATTATTGAGCGCAGTAGCAGCTATAACGAGATCAGCAGCTGGTAGAGGGTTCCCTATCTCACGCAACTTCATCTGCCAATTGATAGCTGTCTTATAGTCCTCTTTAGTGGGATACAGTACTTCGGGAACGTAGAGCAAGGATGGAGGCCACTCGACGGCGGTTATGATTGAGATAGCCCCTATCAAAGTTTTATATCCTCTGTGGAGCACTAACTCAATTACTGCGCTTGTGTCATAGAGCTTAACCTTTTCCACTCTCTCTCCCTCATCAATTCGTACATCCTCATCTCTTCATCAGCAGACATCGGCCTCAGATCATCCTTCGAGACCCCGAGCCTCTCGATGAGCTCCTCGCTATGCTCCCTATATTTGATCCCCTCTAACATCCTCAAATACTCCTCAATGCTCCTCCTGACGACCTCGCTCCAGTTGATCTCGCTGTGCTCCCTCATCCTCTCAGCGAGTCTCTTGGGGATCCTCACGGTGAAGTTCACGGACATGCACGTACACCTACGTACAGAGAGGCAGGAAATATAAAAGCTTTTTGCCTTCGTAAATCGAGGAGATTGAAGTAGAATATCTTTTTCCAATCGATGATCGTTCACTATATGCAGCTATTCCCTTTTAATCTTCTTTCAATCCCCGATGCGAGTAAAGGGCTGAGAATGGCTTCAGGGGTCGAACGGGCTGAGATAACTCCAAGATCTATTCATGAGAGATCCTAAGTGCGAAGTGCACACTACCTATCAGAGTCATCCCGGAAAGCTTTTATTTTTTCCTGAGGGGGAGCGGAGGTGTTCCTATGGATGTAATATTCGACCTAGCGCTAGCTCTACTCCTCTTCGTCATAATAATCCTGACCGTCATACTGACCAAGAGGTTCAGCAACCCCTGGGTGAACAGGAAGATAATACACCTCTCCTCAGTACCGGCTGTCATCAGTTATATGTACTTATTCACTGAGCCCTATATCTTCTTCTCATTCGCCCTCTTCTTCACTCTAATGCTCCTCATACCTCACTTGAAGAAAAGGGAGATGAGCTGGTTCCAATTGAAGGAGAACTACGGTGAGGTCTATTATACAGTGAGCTTCGCCGCCCTATCCCTACTCCTCTGGGATTTCGATAGGATCTTAGCCGGTTTATCGATGCTATTCATGGCTGTGGGAGACTCCGTAACTGGATTGGTCAGATCTAGGATATTGAAGGAGAGGGGGAAACACGTATCTGGGAGTATAGCGATGTTCATAGTATGCTCGATCATGGGGTACTATCTGTACGGAGCTGAGGGCCTGCTCCTATCCGCTGTAGCTACTCTCGCGGAGTACCAGCCTTGGCTCGATGATAATATCGCCGTACCTCTCGTGACGACCCTAACAGGTATCCTGATATGAAGCTCACGAGAGCTTCGATTTTTCAGGGGTTTCGATGCCTCCAGCTCTATCGCAACCCCACTGAATTCACTTCAGGTACGAGATAGCCCTTTTCATAGGGGGTATTATTTTGAGTTTGTGATGAGGATGTCCGAGAGGGGCTTCGGTTATCTGGAATGAGACGCTCCTGCTTTTAAGGATGCATCAACAGTTCAGCAGCATAGATCAAAGCCGCTCTTATGTCCTCCTCCTTTAAGTTTGGGTAATCTTCAAGTATGTCCTTTATACTCGCTCCTTCCGCAAGCCTCCTTAGTATGACATCAACAGGAATTCTAGTTCCTCTTATCACGGGCTTCCCAGCCATTATATTGGGATCTACTACTATTCGATCCCTCCACATATGGCATTAGGCTTCCCAATCTCATAAAGATGGGAATGTGGCAGGCCAGTATAATCGGAGAAGTGTCCCTAATATCAATTCGATATCAAAGGCTCGATTTCATTAATATTAGATTCATCTTCTTGGGGTCCGATGTACAAAGATAAAATGAGGTCAAATGACATGCGTTACCCCAAACATTAGTGTATCCATACTGCTAGCATAGGTCACCTTTAGCAGTTATATTTCTTGTAATAGCCTGAGAAACTCCTCTTTTGTTAACCCCGCATCCTTAATTATTTTGGAGAGCAGACCTCTCCCTATTTCCTCGCCTCTGTGAACTGGAATGACAGTTACTCTTCCATCATCGTGCTTTAGTATTATATGGCTTCCCCTTTGCCTCACTGGCTTAAAGCCCACCTTCACAAGAACCATTACCTTATCGGCTGGGACTTAGGCTCACTTGCACCGACCTCAATGAACTGGACTCCGATGAGCTCCCTCTCTACCTCAGGTCCCTCAACCTCTAGGTAGAGCTCGCTGCTCTTCCAAGGATGAGGAATTGTGATATCTAATTCTAATGCGTGTGCGAGAATAAAGAGTTAGTGGACATAATAACTGATAGATAGTTCCAATTAAAGCTCTTCAGCTTATGATAGGAGAGCTTCCCGTAGAAATCGATCCCCTTCTGTTGAATAATCTCTTGAGCTCCTTAAACCTATTCCATACTCTAAAGGGATTTAACTTCAGGCCTCTACTTCCCTTATGCGGCTCATGGATACGAGCGTCAGGTCCAGCTACCTAAGGGGCTTCAGGAAGATCCTCCTATACGGCTCCTGCCTCAATGAAGATCTATTACGGGGATTTGACGATTATGCGAAACTGAGTTGCTGTCTCGAGGAGGAACACGCTAATATGATAGGATTTAAGCTCGCTGGAATCCTAGCTAGAGGCGATTATGATGAGATAGCTGTGCTCACAGTTGACGGTTCCCTCCACTGCGTCCAACTCCATCATTTGGTTGAGGAAGTTTGCAGGATAGTCAGAAATCCGCCAAAGAGGAGGCATATGGTTGTAGTGGATGGGGAGATAAGGGACATACCTGAGGATGCCGTTAAGATCTCGAGGTACCTCTCGAAAGTCTCGAAGCTCTACAAGTGCGAGAACCCTTAGTAGCTTCAAGGACCACTAGTCAATTTTTAAGGTAGATCAAGATGCTGCCAGAGGGGATACCTTTCCCCGGGACCAGATTCTACTCATTCCTCGCTAAGAGCAGGATAATGCAGGCATTTTACAAGGATGTAGCGCTCGACGTAGCTGAGGAGGTGAGCGGAGGCAGGATACTGGACGTGGGCACAGGGCCGGGTTACTTGCCCCTCCGGATATCGGAGTCGCTTCCGGGGTCTGAGGTGATAGGCATTGACGTATCGGAGGATATGATAAGGATAGCTAGGAAGAACGCTGAGGGGAAGAATGTGAAGTTTCTAGTGGGAGATGCGAATAAAATGCCCTTCGAGGATGATTCATTCGATCTCGTGGTGAGCACAGGATCCCTCCATCACTGGAGGAACCCTGTCAATGTGCTCAATGAAATATACAGGGTCCTGAGACCCGGGAGGAAAGCGCTTATATACGATCTCTGGGGGGAGGCCCCGAAGGAGCTTCTGAGGGGGAAGCTCACTGAGTTAGGTTATGGCTTTACGGCAGGCCTGATAGCTTATGGTATCGTGAGAATGCACTCCATAACCTCATCGGAATTGATGAAGATATTGAGGAATGAGGGAAACTTTTTCAAGGAGTGTACGATTGAAGAGGGCTGGAAATCCTATCCAGTCGTTAAAGTTACCCTCCTCAAGTCCCTTAAAACCATCTGAAGGGCGCTTCAAGCTCGAAGCCTCCAAGTGCAAAAAGTTTTTATATAAAATATATCTCTAGATGTATCGATAGATATATGTTCCACGGGCCTCCTGTGAAGGGCCTCTTCAGGCTCCTAGTGCTGGACGCGATAAGGGAGGAGCCCCTCCACGGGTATGAGATCATGAGGAGGATAGGGGATACGCTAGGTCATCCGCCTAGCCCGGGGGTAGTTTATCCTACCCTCCGTTCCCTGGAGAGCGAGGGTTTAGTGAGATCCGGCAGGGAGGGGAGGAGGACCGTCTACAGCATAACGGAGGAGGGGGTAAAATACTTAAAGGAAAATGAGGACAGGATAAGATGCTTCATGGAAAGGGCCGATAGAATTAAGATATTGAAAAAGATGGTGCCCCACGATATTTTCCCCCTCCTCGAGGAGCTGGCCTCCAAGTACGGGAGGATGACGGAGGAGCAGAGGGATGAGGTGAGAAGGGCCTTCTGGAGGCTGATCCAGGATCTGAGCAGGATATTGGGTGATGTTAGATGAGAGCTATCTCAGTCAGGGATCTAGTTAAGAAGTTCGGTGACCTGAGGGCTGTGGATGGGATAAGCTTCGATGTTAGGAAAGGGGAAATCTTCGGATTTCTCGGACCGAATGGAGCTGGGAAAACGACCACTATAAACATACTGGTGACTTTGATGAGGCCTACTAGCGGGGAAGCTTACGTGGCTGGCTATAATGTTGTCGAAGAGCCGGTGAAGGTCAGGGAGAGGATAGGGATAGTTTTCCAAGATCCATCTGTCGACAGGAACCTCACGGGTTGGGAGAACCTCTACATACACGGCCTGATATACGGGCTGAGGGGTGAGGAGCTGAAGAGGAGGATAGAGGAGAGCCTGGAGTTCGCTGAGCTGACGAAGTTCAAGGACGTAGAGGTGAAGAACTACAGCGGGGGCATGATAAGGAGGCTTGAGATAGCCAGGGGCTTGATGCATGAGCCCGAAATACTCTTCCTGGATGAGCCGACGATAGGATTGGATCCGCAGACTAGAGCGAAGATATGGGAGTACGTGGAGAGGCTGAGGAATGAAGCCGGGGTCACCGTTTTCCTGACGACTCACTACATAGAGGAAGCTGAGAGGCTCTGCGATAGAGTAGCTATAATAGATCACGGAAGGATAGTGGCTATTGGGAGCCCCGATGAGCTGAAGCAGGGGATAGGAGGAGATGTAATTTACGTGAGAGCTCGGGACAAGGGCAGCTTGATGAGACTCGTCGAGGAGCTTCAGGAAGATGGCATGGTTTTGAGGTACAGGGAGCTAGATGGGGTGCTCGCTCTTAGCGTCAATAATGCATCTAGGGTCATACCCAGCGTCTTCGAAGTAGCTAATAGGATGGGGATAAGGATAGAGGAGATAAAGTACACTCAGCCCTCTCTGAGCGATGTCTTCCTCCATTACACCGGGAGGGAGATAAGGGATGAGGAAGCGGATTGGAGGGAGAGCGTGAGGATGAGGCACAGGGTGAGGTGATTAAGATGAACGAGAGGAATATAGTCTACGCTATGCTGTACAGACAGCTGAAGAGATATTTCAGGGCTAGATCCAGGGTCTTAGGGACCATAATAAATCCCCTCATGTTCTTCCTCTTCCTGGGGATGGGATTCAGCGCCTCCATGAGGGGGATGTCCGCGGCGATAGGGGTGGATTACCTCGCCTTCTTAGCTCCCGGGATAGCTGTAATGACTGCTTTCTCCTCCAGCTTCATAGGGGGCATCTCGGTGATATTTGACAAGGAGTTCGGTTTCCTCAAGGAAGTGCTAGTTGCACCAGCTTCCAGGACTTACGCTATAATCGGGAGGGCCTTGGGGGATTCCATAACATCCGCCCTTCAGTCTCTACTGATAATAGCTTTGATGTACGTCATAGTACCATCCCTCAGGATAGAGGGCCTCCCATTCGCTATCGCGATATGCTTCATAACTTCGCTGATGTTCAACAGCTTGGGAATAGCTATAGCCTCGAAGATGAGGAGCCCTGAGGGATTCCAGCTCATAGTGAATGTCCTGATATTCCCGCTGATATTCCTGAGCGGTGCATTCTACCCGATAAACAACCTACCTGATGTGGTGAAGCCCATATTCTACATAAACCCGCTGACTTACTCAGTCGATTTAACCAGATATTTCATGACGGGGATCTCCTCGCTCCCCATATATCTGAGCCTCTCAGCTCTCCTGCTGCTCACATCGATATTCACGCTCCTATCGGCTAGGGTGTTCAATAGGAGCACTCTAGACTGAATTTTTTATGAATATACTAGAGCTGTGATGCGAAGCTAAGGAATTAGATCAGGGAGTCGACTGGTTCAGTGATCAACACTTTTAATAGTAGTCCGTTTAGTACATGAGACCTCCCGGCATACCAACCGCATCACCAGGAGATAACTACTATGCATCTAGAGCTCGAGGTCAACTATTAAAATAAGAGATTTCTCCAGTCAAGAAATCCCTGAAGTATTCTATTATCAATCCCCATCACTAATTTCTTCTATGATCACACTATGATTTTTGTAGATATTTACCTTCAAAGATGTGGCGAGCCCGTAATGGTTATATAACGATTAACAAAAAATTACATGATGACATATACCACAATACCCGTGAAGAGAGAGGTAAAGGAGAGGCTTGAGAAGTTTAAGGGTGAGAGGGAGTGGAGCGACTTTCTAAACGATCTTATCGATGAAGTCATTAGGGTGAAGAGGGAGGAATCCTTCAGAAAATTGAGAGAGCTCACTCTGAAGCATCTGGATGAGATAGAAGAATCTCATAGGAAATTCAGGAGGGAGTTCTCCCTTGATTCTCGTTGACACAGATGCTCTAATAGATTCCCTGAGAGAGGGAAGAAGACTGGGCGATGCCATATCAGTGCTTACAGCTTTGGAGTACCTCAGAGGGATTCCCGAGGAGGAGAGAGAAGAGGCGAAGAAGCTTTTGGAGGAATCCTTTGATATAATAGGATTAGATAATAGCGTAATATTGAAGTACTGTGAGCTCTATGAGAAGTTGAGGTCAAAAGGGGAGATCGTGAGCGATGTGGATCTCATAATAGGTGCTACAGCTATAGCCAAGAAGATGAAGCTACTCACTAGAAACTATAAGCACTTTGAAAGGCTCGAGAAATATGGCTTGGTCCTAGAGAAATAGCGCTCTCTCAGGGGCTCTGATAAGAAGATATACACTGAGATGAGAGTAGAGGTAGTTCAGAGATCTCTCGGGATCTGGGATCTCACATTTCTCTTGATGATATCCATGCAGTATAAGCAGAAACAGGGGATTTCATGTTCTTTTTCGAAGGGCGAGATATCTATCATATTGAAGTATAATAATATCGAGAATAGTAAAAATTGATGAATTCATAAGGTCTGCTTTTGTCATTCTAGGTGAAGCTGCAGGAGATGTAATGGAAGCTATAAGAGGGGAATCTAAGCAACTGTTGTGAACTCAGATCCACACTATGCTGCTATAGGGGGAACTTGAAATCCGCGATGAGCCGCTGAGAGTTCTCGCAAAACCTCAATTTTCTGGTAAAATCATATCCTCAATAATGAATTCTGAGGACAGAGAGCCAATACATTTATCCGAACGAACTCCGCTCGAGCGTATCCAAAAAAAGATAAATAAGGTCCCTCCAATGACCTGCAGTGAGGTAAGTTGCCTGAAAATGAGGAAGATCTGATGAGAGAGGTGGAGAGGCTTACTTTCAATCCTCTTTTCATCGAGGCATATACTCTAAAATCCATATAATAGCTCAAGGCTCCTATTTAACCTTTTCCACAGAGCCTTCCCGAACATAAGCAGCTGATGGAAAAGTTTAAGGGTCATCTCGAGAGTGTTCGAGGGAAAGTTTATATATTCTGAGCCCCTGGGAGGCTTATGAAAGGCATGCTCTACATCTTAATTTCCTTCATACCATGGATCCTCTACTGGACACTCTGCGGGATCGGGAGCTACTTAGGGATCATAATTCCACTAGCGATATCCTCGATCCTCCTGATACCTCAGATCTTTAAGCGCAGTTTCAACATAATGGATCTCGTTTCCTTCTTATACTTCTCCCTAGCTTCTCTCGCCACTTTCGCGTTCGGCCTCAGCATCTTCTTGGATGAGAGCGGTTTCCTGGGCTACTTGACCCTCTTCCTAATGGCAGCATTATCCATAACCCTCAGGAGGCCTTACACATTGCAAGTCTCTATGAGGGATTATCCCGAGGTTTACTGGAAAGATGAATCCTTCATAATGATAAATAACATTATAACGGCTTCCTGGGCCTTCATCTTCGCATTGAACTCCCTCATATTCTTGCTCCTGAGCTTCCCCCTCACTCTTATACTCTCCAACTCCCTGATAGCTTTAGGCATATTCCTCTCATCCATCCTCCCCGTGAAGCTCCCAGCCATGAGAGCTGTGTCCGAGTTCAGGAAGTACGATTGGGAAGTGAGAGCTGGGGGCGGGGATTACGATGTGATAATAGTCGGCTCGGGCATAGGAGGCCTCACATGCGGGGCCCTCCTCTCCAAGAGGGGCTACAGAGTATTGGTTTTGGAGCAGCACTATCAAGTGGGTGGCTACTGCTCCTCCTTCAGGAGGAGGGGCTTCGTTTTCAATTCAGGAGTAGAGGATGTGAGCGGTCTATGGGAGAAAGGACCTATAACGTATCTTCTCAGAGAATTAGGTCTCAAAAAGGATGATTTGTTCGTGAAGAACTCCAGGATGTTCATATTCAGGGGGAAGGCCATAAGGGCTGATAGCTTGGAGGAGTTCATCGCTGCCCTATCTGAGATGTTCCCAGGTGAGAGGGAGAACATAGAGAGGTTCTTCTACGAAGCTGAGAGGGCTTATGAGGAGTGCTACAGGGAAGCTGATGTATACGGGGTCCCCCTACCGGCTGAGTTGATAGTGAAAGTCTTTGGGGAGAGGAAGCTCCTCGATTACCCCAGGGAGCATCCTCACTTCTACGATTGGATGGGGAAGAGCTTCAAGGAGAAGCTCGATGAGTACTTCAGGGATGAGGGGCTGAAGGAACTCTTAAGCGCCCTCATAGGTTACGTTGGGACATCCCCGGATAGAGCTCCAGCTAGTAGCGCTTTAACAGCCTGCGTCTCCTACTACATCCACGGTGGCTTCTTCCCTAAGGGAGGAGCGGGTGCTTTCGCCGAGGCCTTGGCTGAATTCATAAGGGAGCATGGAGGCCAAGTACTGGTCAATAAGAGAGTCGATAAGATAGTGGTGAGGGATGGTAGAGCTATTGGAGTGATTGCAGGCGGTAATTCGATCAGAGCCCCGATAATAGTTTCGAACGCGAACGCCAAGACCACCTTCCTCGAGTTGGTCGGGGAGGAGCACTTGAGGAGGGAGTTCGTTGATTACATAAGGGGACTCAAGATGTCCCCATCGTGCTTCATGGTCTTCCTGGGCGTCGATATGGATCTATCCAGCTACCCGACGCTGATAAAGAACTTGGACGGGAGTTGCGATATCGTCATAAACTCTAACGCTGACAGGAGCTTAGCTCCACCCGGTAAGGCCAGCGTCACAATAATAGCTCCAGCCAACTATAGGGATTTCCCCGAGAGGGGGACCGATGAGTACCTGAGGATGAAGAAGGAGATTGCCGAAACTCTGATAAGTGAAGCAGATAGGATAATCCCCGGTATAAGGGAAAAGATAGTTGTGCAAGATGAAGCCACTCCCAAGACATTCGAGAGGTACACCTCGATGCCTGAGGGCGCTATATATGCCTTCGATCAATCCATAGGCGTCAAGAGGCCCTACTTCAAGACGCCGATAAGGGGCCTCTATTTAGTGGGGGCATCGACTTTCCCAGGAGGGGGAGTGGAGGCTGCGGTAATCTCAGGCATAATATGCGCCAACGATATATGCGGCTGGCCGAGGCATTGAGGAATGGAAAATTAAAATCTTATAACTGTTCTGAGTCCACTATATCTCCCAGAAACCATCTCATCGATGATCTTAGGCACTTGTGCAATATCTACTATTCCACTTATTGAATTCTGAAAATTCAAAGCTCTTCTCTCCATAAGTCCAAGTAACTCCTTCAGATCTTCCCTAGTGTGATCGATAGATGTGATGATTGCTTTCTCATTAAACAGTAAATCGGGTAATGGTAATGTTAGGGAGCTCCTGGTGAGTCCAACTAAAACAACTCTTCCTCCTTTTTTCGTGATCTTAAGTGCTTGTAAAATAGTATTTATGCTTCCTACGAACTCAAATGAGACATCTACACCCCCCGTCTCCTCCTTCACTACCTCAACAGGATCCGTCTCCAGCGGATTTACAACTAGATCCGCTCCATATTTCCTAGCTACTTCAAGCTTAGGAGAATGTATATCTACCCCTATTATCTTGCTCGCTCCCATCATCCTCGCTATCGGTACTGCATTGATACCCACACCTCCTAGACCGATTATAGCTACGGATTCCCCCGGCGATAGTCTTGATATCTTGATAGCATGGAAAGGGGTGACTAGCGCGCATCCACTTATGGCCCCTTCCTCAAAAGAGATATTATCTGGGAGTTTCATTAAACTTTTTTCAGAAACTATTATGTATTCAGCCCACGTACCATCTCTATCAAATCCTATAAGTTCTACATTGTTACATAAGTTATCTCTCTTGATCTTACAGTACTCACACTCCCCACAGGAGGAGACGTAATTTATCACGACCCTATCCCCCTCCCTGAGCTCGCTACTATCTTCAGCGATCTCCACTACACCAGCTCCCTCATGACCAGGAATTATGGGAATTTTCGGGTATTGGAACTCTCCTTTTATGTAATTAACGTCAGAACCGCATATTCCAGCCGATTTTAATCTGACTAACACTTGACCTGGTTTAGGCTCGGGCACTGGGATATCTTCAACAGATAATTTCGAGGGGCCTGCGTACACGATCGCTTTCATAATTCTCAACACTCCTCATGTTGGGAGGATGAGCATTATCTTTCCATATATTATATTGAGCACTAGTAGAGTTATTGACACTGCTGCCACAATACCTATAAATACTATATCGTAAATCGTGAATTTTGGTTCACTTATATACGTTCTCCTTTTAGATGCCCCGAAAGCTCTAGCCTCTATAGCTAGATCCATAGTGGATGCCTTCTTCAGAACTAAAAGTATTAGTGGGGTGAACAGAGGAGCGTAGCCCTTTATGATCCTCTTTAAGAAGTTCATCTCATCGATAGAATATCCTCTTAAGAGCTGAGATTCTTTTATGTTCTGATATATCTCACTTATCATATCCGTGAAGTTTATAGCAGTAGCTAGTATGAATGTTAGAGTATACGGGATCCTCATTTTAGCGAAAGAACCTATGAGATCTGATATCGTGGTAGTCCTAGTCAAGATTGGGATCGATGAAACTATGCATAGAACTTTCAAGCTGAGAGTTATTCCGAATAAGAGCCCCTCTACTGTGAAGGGATACCCTAGAACGTAAAACAACGGGGTCTTCCCTCTGAAGTACATGAAACCATTTATTATAGTGAATACCAGAAATATGAGTAGGAGAAGCTTTATTATAGTTACCATCTCCCCTAGTGAAATTCTCCCTAGTATCCAGAATATCAGTAGTAAGGATAGGAGTACGAGGAATGTCATCATATCGAAGCTAACGAGGGATGTTATCCAGACTAATACTATTATCATTAACTTAGTTATCGGATTCAGCTTATGTATGATCGAGTCTCCTGGAGTATATGCTAAGATGGGCATGTTAAACCAACCTCCCTACTCTCTAAAGAGCACAAAAATTCCTCTACTGAGAGGATATCCTGTCTAATTCCCCAATTTGAAGCTGATCGCGCTAGTAAAGTTATCCTCGGTGGCATTAGACCAGCTTGCCTCAGGATATCTATACGCTTAAAAGCCTCTCTCGTAGGGCCGTCGAATATCACCCGTCCCTCGTTCATCACTAATACTCTCTCAGTATACTTCGCGACGAGATCCATATCATGAGTTACCATGAGGATTGTTATCCCCCTCTTATTGAGCATCTTAGCTAAATCGCATATCTCATATCTGCCTCTATGATCCTGCCCTGTCGTAGGCTCATCCATGATTAGGACTTTGGGGTTCATTGCTACTATAGATGCAACTGCGAGTTTCTTCCTGTCACCGAAGCTTAGCTGGAAAGGATGAAGGTTTTTATATTGTTCCAGGCCTACTAGCTTCAATACTTCATCTCTCCTCCTTACTATCTCCTCTTGAGATAGCCCTATATTTCTCAGTCCAAATTCTATCTCCTGAGAGACCGATAGAGAGAATAATTGAGTATCTGGGTTTTGTAGCACGAGTCCTATCCTCTTGGCTCTCTCCTTAGCTGTGAAGTTCGATATATCCTCTCCTTCAAATAATATTTTCCCGCTATCTGGTTTTAGCAGACCCACTAGACACTTCATGAGTGTTGTCTTACCTGAACCATTCTTGCCGATTATTCCCACAAACTCCCCCTCCCTTATCGTGAATGAGACGTTATCTAATGCCTTAACTGGAGGCTGCGTCTTATATTCGAAACTCACATCTCTCACTTCTATAACGATATCTCCATATGTCCTCTGTCGCCCATTAGGAGTAAAATCTTTAGCTATAATAATACCTCCCTCAAAGAGTTTCCTTAGAACATCTTCTCCCTCTGTTAACGTTACGGGTAATTTATCGACTGGAACACCCCTCCCTTTAAGCTCCCAGTAGAACTCACCTATCTCAGGCGGTTTCAACATTAATTTCCTGAGTAGCTCGATATTTGTCAGTACTTCAGCGGGTTCTCCCTCCTCTACTATCCTTCCTCCCTCCAGAACTACTACTCTATCAGAAATTTCCGCGATTTCATCTGTCTTATGCTCTGTCATCAAAATAGTCATCCCTTCCTCTTCCTTTAGTTTTTTAAGCGTAGCTAGGACCTCTCTAGTTCCCACTGGATCTAGCTGAGATGTGGGTTCATCTAATACGAGCATTTTCGGTTTAGTCACTAAAGCAGCAGCTATCGCTAACCTCTGCTTCTGGCCTCCGGATAAATTCCTAGGATGAGCTTTCTCAAAACCCTTCAAATCAACTATCTCCAACGCCCAATTCGCTCTCTCTATAATCTCATCTCTAGGGAGACCCAAGTTCTCGGCAGCAAATACTACCTCTGAGAGAACGGAGTGAGTAAATATCTGGGACTCGGGGTCCTGTAGTACGAGACCTATGTCCTTAGTTATCTCGTAAACATAATGCTCAATGGGATTCTTGCCCATTATATTAATTCTCCCTTTTATCTCCCCGGGGAATATGTTAGGGATTATACCAACTATACTAAGACATAGAGTGGTCTTTCCCGCTCCATTTCTCCCCATTACGGTTAATAACTCACCTTCGTCCACTTCTAAGTTTATTTCTTTTAAAGCCTGTGTACCGTCCGGATACCAAAAAGAATAGTCGGATATCTCGAGTACTTTCGGCATGAGCTACCCCCTAGTAGTACTTATGTAGCGTAGTCTCTACTTCTTCTTGAAGTAGCCTATAACCGTCATTATGATCCCGATTATGAAGACAGCTAAGGATCCATATACACCAGCGGTACCAGCGGTCTCAGCGGCCTCAGGGGATGCTATAGCCGTTGAGAATGTAACTAAACCATAAGCTAGTACTACAAGACCTATCCAGAAGACCCAGAACCAGATACCGGGCTTGACCTTCTCACTCATTACACGACACCTCCCGGGGGTCTGTACATACCACTCTTCCTCATCGCCTCAACGACTGCGTAAGCTATTATCGTAGTAGCTACTACCATCGGTAATGTATACGCCCACCAACTGATAATGTTGTCAGCTACGACAGTCTCAGGTGGATACTTGAGTAAAGCGAAGTATATTATCTTCCACGGGACCATCCACGCTGTGTTTGCTATGAAATTGTATATTATGAAGCCAGCTATTTTTTTAGTAGTTGTTGAATTTTCTGAGATCCAGTTGTTTAAAAACTTTAATGTTGCTAAATATAGAGCGAATCCAATATAAGTCCATGCCCAAGAAAGACTGTAGTACGGCTCAGGGGCCTCTTTGTAGCCACCTGCTGGACCCGGGATGTGATATGGCCATATGAGCGCGACAATTATCCATAGGATCCACCAGGGTATCATGAACTTCCAGTAATTCTTTTTTACTAAACCCCAATAGAGTGGGATAAAAGCGCCCGATAGATTCGCATCTATGAATCCCAACGGATAACTAGCAGGAGATATTAGCATCCCTATAAGTCCACCGATTAACCCAGCGATATATCCGGCCCAAGGTCCCATGATGATCCCGGCGAGGGGTGAAAATATTACCATACCTGCGGAGATGAACCCGCCACCGAATATGTAGAAAATCATGGGGACTATCGAGAAGACCCCAATTAAGGCACCAAAAGCTGCGATCCAAGCGAGGGGGACTCCGAATATAGCTGCCTTCCTCTTAGGAGTGGGAGTAATGGACATACTCTACCTCCCTAACCCATAGACCTAGCTCGGATTCACGACCTGTTCTTTATAAAGTTATCGTGAATCTCGTAATTCTTCCAAATCACTAGTCTTTTTTCTCTCCTTTCTCTAAGTTGGAAATTAAACGTAATAAGTAAGAGTTTACTTAACGAGGAGATCTCTGGAGAGTTATTAAATCGTAGTCGCCTACCTGACATCTGAGAATAGTGAAGGCCCTCACGGAATTACGTCATCAGGGATGCTATGATATCAAAATCCGGGGTTCGGAATCTCATAAAGGGAATCGAGACATTTAGAGGCATATAATGGTTCTAATAAAGAATTGATTGGATTAAACAATTACGGGAATTCTAGCTGACCTAAGGAGTTCCCTGAACTCCTCTATACTCATATCAGCTATCCTAGATGCCAATCTTATGTCCCCCGTCTCCACGTAGAACTTCAGGGCTGCCCTCAACCTTGGGGGTTGCGATTCTATGAAGTCCCAATCAGCTTCCCTCCTCCTCATCTCCCTGGCTTCCTCCTCGAGCTCCCTCCATCTCTCAATCTTCTCCTCTAAGTTCACGGAGCATCACCTCCAGATCCCTCCTAGGGAACCTGTGCCCAGTGTCCCTCTCATATTCCTCGAACACCTTGAGGGGATCCCCTCTTATCAGCTCCCTCCTCAACCCCTCAGTTATTAACTCGAGGGACCTCCAGACCCTCACGCCCGAGAGTTCCTCTAGGATATCGGCTGCCATCAGTGCGCCC
This sequence comes from Candidatus Korarchaeum sp., assembly GCA_020833055.1. GTDB lineage: Archaea > Korarchaeota > Korarchaeia > Korarchaeales > Korarchaeaceae > Korarchaeum. The sequence goes on from JAJHQZ010000004.1 coordinate 21,683, forward strand.
CTGTTCTCAGTTATCACGGTATAATTCCTCATCTTACCGGCAGCTAAGCATATGGCCTCGGGGAGATCTATCCCCCTTATCGGGAACAGCTTAGATCTCTCGACTAAGTCCCTAGCGAGAGAGAGTATATCGGGGGTCTCAGTGAAGAGAGATAATGATCCGGACGCTAGAGAACTCGCGATCCACTCAACTGTCCTCTCGCTCCTTATCTCCCTGATGACAGATTCTGGGACGAAAACTGTCTTGAAGAGCTTGAATAAGAGGTCCCTCTGCCTCCAAGATGCCCAATCTATTAGAAAGCAAGTATCGGCTATAGCGAAGGCCTCAGCAGACATTCGGAATCCTCGCCCTCTTCCTGAGATCGTTGAACTCCTCTATGCTCATATCGGCTATTCTGGATGCTACGTAAAGGTCCCCCGTCTCCACGTAGAACTTCAGGGCTGCCCTCAACCTTGGGGGTTGCGATTCTATGAAGTCCCAATCAGCTTCCCTCCTCCTCATCTCCCTGGCTTCCTCCTCGAGCTCCTCCCACTCCTCGATGCTGGGCATCAATTATTATCATTTTTCGAGAATAAAAATCTGCCGCCGAGCTTATATTTGAGCGTGGGGCTGATCTTAGAGCTCGGTGATCTAGCTCAATGGCCGAGGTTCGAGTGGGCCTCAGGTTAGGGGATCTATTAAGGAGATGAGGGACTTAGAGGATAATTTCGGCTTGAGGGGGATTCATGAAAGCTACTAATTGGAAAATTCCCTGAAAGAATATATAGCTCATCTATGAGTAGCTCTGAGGATCGCTTCACACCTCGGCATCACGTGATTTCGAAGTGACCCCCCTGAGCGAAGACTCTACGCTTGACCTAGGGAAATGGGCTCATCAGGGGCAACTTGGATAGCCGAACAACAGTTGCACTGAAGTGGAGAAAAGCGTGCGCCTAGGAAAACTTTCCCCCAGTGAAGTTTATATATTTCTCTCTTCAGTTCTGAGTGATGCCGAATGGAGTCGCTCGCGGAGAGAGTGATAAATGAGATAGAAGCCGATAAGAGGTTGAAGAAGAGGCTCGCGGAGCTTCTCGTGACGGAACCAGATGTGAGAATTTTGATGATAAATTCGATTATAGCTGACGTGGCCAAAAAGGAAGACATAAGGGAACTGAGGGGAGAGATTAATCAGTTAAGAGGGGAAATTAGTCAACTTAGATGGGAAATTGACCAATTGAGGGAGGAAATTAATCAGTTGAGGGAGGAGATGCACAGCGACTTTAAATGGGTCATAGGGACCGTTCTGACGATATGGGGAGCGACTGTAATTCCAATACTCCTCAGGTTGGTAGGAGCCATATAACTCAAAGTTTTTAAGCTACTCCATAGATTGTATGGATCCCTAAAGGGAATTTTGTTAAACTTACTGTTTGGAAACATTTCCTCAAAATAAATCGGCTGCCCCCGATGCTTAAGGATCCATGATCCTATTCAGTAGAGGAGAATTGGAGCAGCGATCTGGCATCTAAACTGTTACCTATTGAGCCCCGGGAGCTCTCTAAACAAGCATTCTGGGATTGATGAGGCCTTGGGGTAAGAAAGTCATAACAGGGATCGGAGCATAAGTAGAATATTTCTGATATTGAATTAGATGATTCAGTTCAACGCACTGAAGGGGTCGGGATGGGGAGCCTCAGGAGAAAGTTGAGGAGGTGAAGGGGAAGAGCTTGAAGGTTAAGGATGGACGAAGCTCCCAGCGAAGATTATCGCCTTATTTTCTGGATCGACTAGGAAGAAAGCGAAGGGCCTGTCTATCTTCACTGAGATCTCCTGGTAAGGTACTGCTGTCAATCTTATTATTACGGATGTCGCAGCCGCAGCCTCGGTCCCGTAGAGATCCACCTTCACCCTAGCCCTGTGCAGCACTTTATCGACGCACAGCTCCTCGCTCCCCTCCACCATGGGGCTTAAATCAGCCTCCCCTGGGATGAATGCCTTCTTTATGCCCATCGATACCAGCACGCTTTCGAGGTCGAGGGGGCCGCTATCTATATCGAACTTCGGTAATGATAGATCTATATCACTCTCAGACGAGTTGAAGAGCTTCTCGAATATCTTCAGCAGCTTCTCCCTTCCCATGCCACTCAAGAATCCCTTCAGATCGCCCTTAGGCATGAGGACGACGAACTTGACATCAGTACCACTATAACTGAGGGCCAGAGCTACGTAATCCCCAGAATCTAAGTAATTGGCCTTAACTCGGCCCCTGAGATAGTCAGCTGTCTCAATGCCGTCAGGGGAGTGGAAATCCCCCTTCTCAACTCTCTCGAACGGAGTCGTCCAGTTCGCCTCGAAGTAGACCGTATTCGCTAGCACTATCACGGTTCTGGGATCTAGCCCATCGACTACCTTATCTATCAACCCGTTAGTTCTATTGGAGATCCACCTATTTATCCTGGGCACGGCATCAGCTGGATCGCTGAAGCTGAGCACTTCAGCTAAGTAGTATTTTCTGACGACCTCCAGATATTTCTCACTGACCGGGAATCCCTCCTTCACCCATACGCTGTCAGCTACCTCAGCCCTCGCCCCCCTCTCGACACTCGTGAACCTCTCGATGCTCGAGTTGAACCAATTTCTAGCTCCATCCAGGGAGGAGATCTTCATCGCTCTCATGAGCTCGTCCTTAGTATCGCCTCCAGCACCTTCTGTCAGCATGAGAAGGGCGATGTAGACGCTATATGGGGAGATAGCTGTGTTCCTCTCCCCTAGCCCTATCCTGGAGGCGAGATCTATTGAGAAATCCGTGTAAGAATCTAGGGGACTCGCCACAACGAAGCCGGGCTTCCTCTCATATAGCACTAGTGCACCCATGATGAGGAGCAGAAGAGCTGCTAAAAACTTGATCGAATCCCTACTCAGCCTCTCACCCGGTGATCTGCCAACGCAGTGATATAACAGTTCCCATTTCCTTCGATGGGCTCCGAACTTAATGAGAGGAACGCTAGTTTTTATATAAAAAGTCTATCGATCGCTCCAATCATGCATTCCGAGTATCGCTTGCTTCAGCCATAATCTCCCATTCAGCATCTTTCCGTGCTGGATACAGTACCGTTGTCGGGTAGTTAACCGTTGTCGGGTAGTTAACATTTACTACCCGTTCCATCTCGGATAGCACTGCTGCTATCCTCATTGATGGCTTTCAGGGGCAACGGGGCTCCCCTCATCCTGTGTATATGCCCATTCGGTGCTACGTACCACCACATATCGGGCACGAAATGCGAGATCTCTCAATTTATAAATTTATCGTGTAGGTATATCCAGATAAGGTTATATAAAGTTAACTTTCTGGAAACTGCTGAGGAACCCTTCTCCTCACCGGCTCAGATACCTTTTGACCCAGCCCTCCGCATGGAGATATGCTATCGCTAGGACAGGTTGGATCATCGGTATTAGGGCAGGCGCTAGGGCTGATTGAGGGCCTAGAGCTGATACAGCAATCGCAGCCGCGACGCTCTGGTTCTTGGTTATCGATATGAGAGATATAGCTTGGTGATCCTCGTAAGATATTCTGAGGAGCTTGCTGATGAGCAAGGATACCAGCAGCAGAGCCGCTATGACTAGCGATTGGTAGAGGATTATAGATATAGCTGTGGCTGGATTCGCGATTATCCTCATCGCTTGATTGAGTACGAGCACGAAGACGAGGGCTAGCATCGATAGCATCGTTGCCAAGGAAAGGTGGGGCCTGATCGTCTTCTCAACGTAGGGCAGGCCTCTGCTCCTCGCGATCATATACCTAGTCAGCTGACCCGCGATCAGTGGGAGAATGAGGACCTCTATTAAGGACATCAAAATGGGGTCCATTGGGACTTGAACGGATACTCTGCTGCTATATAAACTTATAAGGATCGGAATTGCTGGTATCCCTATCAAAAGGCTTAAGATTGCCAGGACTGTAGCTAGCTCAATGCTTCCTCCTGCTATGAGCACGTAACCGAGGGAAGCGCTCGATGCCGGGACCACGTTAGCTGCGACATAACCCACTCCTATATGAGGATCTCCCAGGCTCGGGGCTATGAGGAACGCTAGGAGTGGAGAGATTACGAAGACATAGAGAATCGAGAGCACTATCTGCTTAAATTGTCTAGCACTTTTAAGGAGTCCTTCGGTCTTGAGCTGTATCATAGATGGATAGATCGTCAATATCGCTAGGAATATCACGAGATTCGAGATCAGAGCCTTGTTTAGGGCTATGGCCTCCTTGAAGTAATATCCGATCGGTAGAGCGAGCAGAGTGGAGAGTATCGTATATACTATGAGGTACTTCCTGACGTGGTTCGATAAGCTCACTACACTCCTCTTGGGTTCCATAGTGAGCTCAGTGAAGATTTCTTATATAAAGGTTGTAGTACAGAAGCACATCTTTTGTTACAATTTGATACCTAGGATCGATCCGACTTCAGTCCATGCTCGGAGTTCTTCAGCGATTCCCCACCTTGGTAAGAGCGCTCCCGAGTATCTGACCTTTAGCTTGAGCTCTACTGCCTATCAGCCCTCTTGACGATCTTAGCTAGTTCTAGAGACGCTTCATCTAGGAATTCTATGAAGCCAGCTTCATCGTACATAATAAGGTCCATTTTCTCTCTTATCAGATCCCTGAGCTTCAGAAGATCCTCATTAGCTAGCCCCTCCTCTTCCATTATGTCTATGAGCCTGGAAGCTGCATCTATGAGCCTCAAGGATCCGTAGAGCTCCGGCTCATCTACGCATCCTTTAGCGCTACTTATCAGGAAGGAGAGGAGTTTGAAGTGCGGATCCTCAATCAATTTCCTACTGGAATCCGTCAACATGCACCACCTCCTCCAGGGGCCTCCTCTTAGGGGGTTTCGGCATCTCCTTGGGATAGCCGAGCGTTACCATTAGCATCGGCTCTATATGAGGGGGGATGTTGAGTAGCTCCCTCAGAGCAGCTTTATTGAAGGATACTACTGGGCATGAGCCTATCCCCAAAGCATAGGCCATTAACATCATATTCTGAGCTGCCATAGAGATATCCATAACTGGCATGAGTTCCGAAAGCTTTCCAGCTCTCTCGGATATCTTCCTGTTTATGCATATAATTACTACAGCCGCGGGCCTGCCGAAGAGCCCGGGGGAGAAGAGCTTTACCCTCTCCAATAACTCCCTATCCTTAATCAGGATGAACTCCCAGGGTTGCATATTACTTCCACTCGGAGCCCAAATCCCAGCTTCTAATATGATCCTCAAATGCTCATCTGGTATCTCCTTAATATCGAAGTCTCTGATGCTCCTCCTACCCTTGATAACCTCGAAAACTGTCGCAGCCCTATCAGGCAACTCCATAGAGACCCTAGAAGGTCTCATGCATTAAGATAAAAGAGTTACTGAGCTCACCCAAGATTTAGGGCCCCTGAGAGCATAACTCGAGCTCCGAGTCGAATGTTCTCAACTAAAATAGAATGGAATTCAGCCATATCTCAACTCCTTCGCGAGATCTACTAGCTCGGGGTGTACGAACTCCCCATCCTCTATTATCTTCTCCCCATCCCCTATCACTGTCGGAGAGAGGCATATCCCATCTGTGTGGGATGAAGCCCGGCCGAGCTTACCCTTGAACGTAGGGGACTGGTATCCTATCCCCCACTCCACGGCACCCCAAACCCTCTCATCCTCCAATATGTTCCCAGTGAGCTTAGCTCCGGGATTGCAACCGTAGGATAAGTGAGCTATCCTGAGCATATTCGGATCTCTGAAAGACTTGAGCCAAGCTTCGAAGACCCTGGCCTCGCTACCCCCCTCCACTTTGACTATAGCCCCATCCCTAACGTGCAGCTTTATGGGATTCCTGAGGAGTCCTAGCTCGGATGGGGGCCATACGGATCCATCGAATACTATGGATCCATTTATGCTATCCTCTACTGGGGCCCAATCAACCTGACCGAAGAGCATGTACTCCCCGGGCCCTTCTACCTCCCCTTCCACGAGCACGGGCCTCTCCCTATCATTCTCAAATTCTACATCAGTTCCAGCTGGTGTTTTTATCCTCATGTGCCTCGATCTCTCCGTTATCCTGGCTAACCTCCTCTGGAACTCGTAGAGGAGCGGGACTTTCACCCTCCCTATAGTCCTAGTGGCCATATCAGTATCCATCCCAACGAGGCAGATGTAACGAACCTTACCGGTGCTCATCGCACTCTCATAAGGTGTCGAATAGAGCAACCAGGATTTATTGAACTCGATCCAGACATCCGACTCACTCAAAAGGGCCTTCAAGGCTTTCAGGGGTATGTGAGGATCTGCTGCCTTCCCCACACCTGGAGGGGACATGTACCACGCTACTATGGGCTTCGCGTTCAGTTGGGCGGCTGCTTGAGCGGTAGCTTCGGCGACCCTCCAGTCACTGCCAGTATCGACAGTTATGACTACCTCCTCCCCCTCCCTCACTTTCATAATGTCCCTAACGAGCTTCAGAGCTGCTACAGCTAGCTCTAGATCCAAGCCCATGGGGCACATGAATATCACCTCCTGTATGGGACGCCAGTTATCCCCAGCTTAATTAAAGCTTCAGCCACTTTTATAGCGGCTCCCGTAGGATCTATAGTGAAGATTCCAGTCTCCCTCTGAACATCAGCAGCTAGCCCAGCTAATCCCGTGCATCCCAGGATTATCACATCCACTCTCTCCTCCTTCCTCGCTCTCTCAGCCTCCTTGATGAGGAGCCCCTTCACTGCAGCCCTATCCTTATCTATATCGAGGACCCCCACTGGTATCCCCCTAACGGACTTCACCTTATCGCTCATGCCGAGCTGCCTGACTCTCTCCTCTATCATCCAATCCCCATCCTCCCCTCCGACTGTGATTATCGAGATCCTATTCCCAACTACAGTAGCTAGGGAGAGGGAGGCTTCGCAAGGCCCTACGACCGGTTTGCTCAGGATCCCCTTGAGGAAATCGACACCCGGATCCAAGAAGCAGTTGACGATTATCGCATCGAAACCCTCATGATTCCTCCTCGCTACATCGAGGACGAGGGGTATCACTTCTGCATGGGCTTCAGGCGTCTCGATACTAGCGGGGCCCTTCGGGAGCGAGATGACTTTAACTTCGGTCTCCGGGGAGGAGAAGCTCCTGCAAATCTCCTCATCGAATCTATCCCATTTATCATGGCCGACTGGGTTTATGACGAGTATCCTCATTGAGATCACCTCAAGAGCTCCTCAACGGGTATGTAATCGTAATCGAAGCCGAAGTGCCTCGGTCCGAAGTACTTAAGCCCCTCAGGTGTCCTCCATATCTCTGGTGCCTTAGCAGCGATTCCATATACCTTCTCCCCCTCTCTCAACTCAGTGTTAGTTACGGGCTCGCCATCCTCCCTCAATAGCGAGAAGATATCGGGCGGCATGACCGCAGGCTTCTCATTGATCCAGACCATTATATGCTCGTTCTTTATCCAAGACCTGAGAGTACTTCCGCTGAAGTCCCCGGAGCCCTTTATCAAGACCTCTCCCCTCAGGAAACCGCCTTCATCCTTCCAAACGTATCTATCCACGATCCCCTCGAATACCCTCCACCCCTCTATAGCAGTTACGACAGCATCTATAGGGTCCCTTCCCTCCCTCCTAGCTTTGATCACCTCCTCCCCAAGCTCAATAGATTTCGATATAGTCTTCCTTATCACAGCTCTCCTAGCATCATCGTACCTCATTGGCGTATCGACGACCGATACGTACTTCCCGCTGAGCACTGAGAGGTACCTCGCTATCGCCTCATAGTCATCTATATCAGAGCACTCGCTCACGATAATCACGTTACCCGTCTCCCCGACTATCACAGAAGGGTACATCGGTATGCCTAGGACGTTAACAGTAGACTGATGCAGTTCAGGAGCAGCCCTCCCTACGAGATCTCCATCTATCGCGGGGATATCTAGCTCAGCAGCTATACTCAAGGCCACTGGCGTATTCCCTCCCCCGATCTCAGTAGCTACGACAGCTACGATACTCCCCCCAATTAAACGCTCCATTTCCTCAAAAGCCCTTTTGATGGGATCCTTTATCTTAACAGGTTTCTTAACTCCAGTGCTAGGAGCTATGGAACCTACATTATAAGGAACGACGGTGAATCCATCCCTCGGGATCTCCTCCACATCTATCAGCCTTATCTTCCTCCCCTTCCTTAAGGCATCGCTGAGCATCTTTAGACCTTCATCAGGGCTCCCTCCCCCTCCCGTCCCCAGGATCGTGGCCCCTAGGACGAGGGGCTCTATCTTATCCTCTCCTAACTCAATCATAAAGACACCTTAACTCTTATTGGATGATTGCTTTTAATTTTTCGCTCACAATAGCGTGAACGAGGGATCTGTAGTGACGTTCGCTCTCCGAGGCAGTGAGAGGGACTCACGCTATCTTGATCGGGAAATTAATTGAATCATTGTCTTAGTTTAAATGTTAGGTGAGGGAGCTGGGAACGATTAGACTCTTAGATAGCTATGGATCTTCAGATAGATCCTCTTGGAGCGTGAGAGCGTCCCATTAACTCAAAAATTTTTACTATCATCTCCAGGAGCCCGAGGCTATCTTACTTATGATGAAAAACTTATATACCGGAGGCTCCCCTATCCAGGGGCCGTTGTGGATTAGTATTCCGGGAAGCCCCCTCGGGAAATCTAAGTGAGGTGGGATCTTGAGGAGAGCTTTATCTAAACTCTCGATAGCTGTTATCCTGATAGTAATCCTCGCAGTTTTAATCGCCGGTGTATATTATTACAGTAGCACCACAGGAGTCAAGAAGAAGACCGTCGTTATTTACGCATCGCTCTCGGAGATGACGGGAGCGGACCCTAGCCCTGAGGCCTCGAACTCGATAATGTGGATGGCAGTCGTATATGAACCCCTCATACACTACGATCCACTCAATAATGTCTTCCGCCCAGCCCTAGCTGAGAAATATGAGCATGATCCGAGCGGATTGATATGGACGTTCCACTTGAGGAAGGGCGCCGTATTCCACGATGGGACCCCCGTGACCTCTAAAGCCGTGAAGTTCTCCATAGAGAGGACTAGGTCCCTGGGCCAAGGGGAGTATTTCATATGGGATGCTGTCGACAGGATAGAGACCCCAGATGATTACACGGTCGTATTCTACCTGAAGTATCGGGCGCCCTTGGAAGTCATAGCTTCTGCAGCGTACGCTTCCTATATATTCAGCCCGAATGTAGTGAAATATGCGAACGCATCGAATAGTACAGATCCTAAGGTAGCCGAGTGGTTCAACTCAGGGAAGGATGCCGGCTCAGGCCCTTACAGATTGGTGAAATGGGATCCGGAGAATGAGGTCATCCTGGAGAAGTTCGATGATTGGTGGGGATGGAAAGATCCCAACTACCCATATAAGTCCGATAAAGCACCTGATGTCTTCATAATAAAGATAGTCAAGGATAGCGTGACTCAGGAGAGGTTGGTCAAGTCGGGGGATATACACATAGCGGAATACGTCCCATTAGAGGACATTGAGAGCTTAAAGAAGGATCCGAACTTGCAGGTAGTGATAAAGCCGAATTATCAAAATCTCCACCTCTTGATGAATACGAGGAAGCCTCCTCTTGATAACGTGCTCGTGAGGAGAGCTATAGCTCACGCGATACCCTACGATGATATAGTGACCGTGGCCAGGAGCGGGCTGGCTAAAGTAGCGTCGGGACCCATACCCCACAATATGTGGGGTCACTTCGATAACCTGACGTATAAGTACGATTTAGATCTGGCTAAGCGTCTCTTAGCTGAGGCAGGTTATCCGAATGGTATCAACAGGACCCTTGTGCTCACATACACAGCTGGAGATATCTATGAGCAGAGGACAGCCGATCTAATTAAATCGAGCCTAGGGAAGATAGGGATTAACGTTGAGATAAGACCTATGAGTTGGGAGGAGCAATGGGCTTTAGCTCAGAGCGGTTGGGATAACCCCCAGGCAGCTCAAGATCTCTTCATATTCTACTGGTGGCCCGATTACATATCGCCATTCGATTACTTATTCAACATGTTCCACAGTGAGAGCAAGTCCTTCGATCTATGTTACTACAGCAACCCGGAGTTCGAGAAGACAATAGAGGAAGCTGTTTACTGGGAGGGGATAAACAGGACGAAGTCCTTAGAGCTTTATTACAGAGCTCAGAAGATCTTATATGACGATGTCCCCGCTGTAGCTCTCTGGGATATGGTCGATGTTAGAGTGGCTAGGAGCAATATAAAGGGCCTGGACATGGCCATAAACCCAGCTTATACGACAGTGATCTTCCCACAGGTCCTCAGCGTCGAGGGGTAATGATAGAGGTCAACCCCTTCCCCTTTTTTAGGGTGTCATTATGCCCCTGAGTCGCGATTATCTGATTAAACGCCTCATCCTCCTCATCTTCGTTGTGTTCGGTGTGCTGATAATAACTTTCGCGATCACTAGAGTCATACCGGCTAGGCCCGAGCTCCTCTGGGCGGGCCCTCATGCGACGATAGAGCAGATTGAGAGAGCGAAGAAGGAACTCCACTTAGATCAGCCTATCTATGTGCAACTAAGCTACTATTTGATAGATTTCATCCGAGGGAACTGGGGGGTATCTTGGAGGACCAAGTCCCCAGTCCTATACGATCTTTTGAGCGCGCTACCAGCTACGCTCGAGCTCATAATATTGGCATTCTCCTTAGCTGCAGTACTGGGGATATCACTCGGGATCTTCGCTGCTCTCAGGAGGAATAGGATCGCAGATAATATCATAAGGGTCTTCAGTGTTTTAGGAGCTTCTATGCCTGTATTTTGGCTTTCACTCATCGCCCTACTTCTCTTCAGCAGTTGGTTGGGCTTGTTGCCCTCATCAAAGAGAGTAGATGAGATCCTAGTGATAGAGACCGGTTTCCATCCGATAACTGGTTTCTATTTAATCGATTCACTCCTCCAGGGCAACCTCCCTGTGTTCGTAAACGTGCTCAATCACATGATCCTCCCAGCAGCCGTGCTCTCCCTCTACCCTATGAGCTTGAGCATAAGGATGACCAGGGCGATGATGGTAGAGGTAATGCAAGAGCCTTTCATAAGGAGTTCCATAGCTTGGGGCCTTCCAAAGAGACTTGTCATCTATAAATACGCTCTTAAGAATGCTATAGTTCCCGTGATAGCATCTCTCGGCCTCTCATTCGGGTATACGATAATAGGAGCTTTCATGGTGGAGTTGATATTCGTTTGGCCAGGGATAGGCCTTTACACATCTATGGCACTCTTGAGCTTCGATTATCCAGCTATAGTAGGCGCTGTGATAATAGTAGCACTCTTCTACTCCGCTATAAACTTGATAGTCGACTTGATACACGCTTGGATGGATCCCAGGGTGAGATTGTGAGCGAGATTAGTGTGATGTTCAAATTGATGAGGAGGAGCGCTGTCTCAATGGCCGGCTTTATAATAGTGATCTCCTTCATAGCTCTGGGGATGATATCGCCCTACGTACTCACGAGACCGGAGGACGCCTGGGGGACTACTTACGATGTATCGAAGAGGTACCTACCCCCCTCACTAGAGCACCCCTTCGGCACTGATGAGTACGGGAGGGACATGTTTAACAGAGTGATACTGGGGGCCAGGTTCTCCCTGATGATAGCAGTGGGCGTAGTGGGATTGGCGCTCATAATAGGGATCCCTCTGGGATTGATAGCTGGTTACTTCGGGGGCAAGTTGGGGAACGCTGTAATGAGAGTGACTGACATGTTCCTAGCTTTCCCTCCCCTCCTCTTAGCTATAGCCTTAGCAGCGACACTAGGGAGGGGCTTGGAGAATGCCATACTCTCTTTAGCTATCTCTTGGTGGCCTTGGTACACGAGGCTCATCTACGTCCAAGTGAACACAGTCAAGAGCATGCCCTACGTAGATGCAGCTAAGGTAATGGGGCTGGGGGACCTCACTATAATGTTCAAACACGTGCTGCCGAATGCCCTGACCCCTGTGATGATACAAGCAGCATTGGACATGGGATCAGCTGTCCTAGAAGCCGCTGGACTGAGCTTCCTAGGGATCGGGGTCCAGCCCCCAACACCTGAGTGGGGCCTCTTAGTGAGCCAGGGCTGGCACTCCATAAACGTAGCTTGGTGGATCTCCTTCTTCCCTGGACTAGCTATACTAGTAACTGTCTTGGGATTCAATCTATTAGCGGACTTCGTCAGGGAGTTCATGGATCCGAGGCTCAGGATAACGATGATGGCGAAGAGGGTGATATAAATGGAGTTCCTGAGATTGGAGGACTTGAGCATCGCATACGAGACCCCATTCGGCTTAATTCATGCGACCACAGGCGTCAATTTCGATGTCAGGAGGGGGGAATCCGTCTGTTTAGTCGGTGAATCGGGATCTGGGAAATCGACAGTTGGCTTAGCGATAGCGATGGCCCTCCCACCGAATGCGAGGGTTATGAGCGGCCGCATCCTTTACGGGGGTGTGGATCTCCTGAGACTTAGCGAGGAGGAGAGGAAGAAGTACTCTGGCCGCGAGGTATCGATAGTCTTTCAGGATCCAGCCGCTACATTGAACCCCCTCTTCACGATAGGGGAACAGATATCGGATGTCCTCATGAGTAATCTCGGATTGAGAAAAGATGAGGCATTGAATAGGGCGAGGAAGTTCCTTGAGATAGTTGGTTTACCGGATTCCGAGAGGGTGCTTAAGTCGTTCCCCCATGAGCTATCGGGAGGGATGCTCCAGAGAGTCAACATAGCTATAGCTATATCAACGGAACCCAAGGTATTAGTAGCTGATGAGCCGACAACTATGTTAGATGTTATTCTCCAAGCACAAATACTGGAACTTTTCGAAAAACTAAAGAGGGAATTGAAGCTAACTTTGATATTCATAACTCATAACTTAGGGGTGGCATCTGAGGTATGCGATAGGATAATAGTGATGTACGCCGGGACTATAGTCGAGGACGGTCCAGCGGACGAGGTCATCTCGAGGCCCATGCATCCTTACACAATTGGATTGCTGGACTGCGTCCCAAGAGCTCACATAAGGGATAGGAAGTTGAGGAGCATCCCGGGATCACTCCCGGATCTATCCAAGCCCTTGACCCATTGCCCCTTCGCCGATAGGTGCGAGGAGGTCAGGGAGATCTGCACGCGAGCTATACCTACCTCAATTGATGTGAATCCGGGGCATAGGGTCTCTTGCTTCAAGTACATAGGGTGAGATATTGGCCCTCTTGGATGTAAATGAATTGGTTAAGCACTTCCCGATAAAGTACGGGTTGTTCGGGAAGGTGATAGGATATATAAGGGCTGTGGATGGTGTCTCCTTCTCGATAGATAAGGGGAGCGTGTTATCGATCGTCGGTGAATCGGGGTCGGGGAAATCGACAGTCGCGAGATGTTTACTCAGGCTCTTAGATCCAACATCAGGCACTATCTCTTTCGAAGGGAAGGATGTACTCTCATTGAAGGGGAAGGAGCTGAAGTGGTATCGGAAAAACGTCCAAGCTGTTTTTCAAAACCCATTCTTATCCCTGAACCCCAGGATGAGTGTAGAATCCATATTAACTGAGCCGCTGAGGGTCCACATGGGTATGGATGGGAGCGAAGCTAAGGGAGAAGCTCTGAGATTGCTAGAGAGGGTTGGGCTCTCTCCGGAGATAGCGAAGAGACATCCTCATGAGTTGAGTGGAGGTCAGGCTCAGAGAGTTGCGATAGCTAGAGCTATAGCCCCACATCCCGAGCTTCTCATTCTGGATGAGCCTACATCAGCTCTAGATGTCTCAGTCCAGGCCCAGATACTCAACCTCCTCGCTGAGCTGAAGGATGAGCTCGGGCTCTCCTATCTCCTGATATCTCACGATCTCTCCGTCGTGAGATACATAAGCGATCGCGTCGCAGTGATGTACTTAGGGAGGATAGTTGAAGAAGCTCAGATCGATGAGCTCTTCAATAATCCAGTCCATCCATATACGAAAGCACTCCTCTCCTCAGTGCCTGAGCCCGATCCTAAAGCGAGAGTACTGAGGAGCAGGATTATATTACCCGGTGAGCCCCCGAGCCCAGTCAACCCTCCTCCGGGATGCAAATTAGCTACGAGATGCCCATACGCGATGGAACTGTGTATGAGCAGGGAGCCCGAGCTCGTGGATATAGGGGGAGGTCATCTCGTCAGGTGCTGGCAGCTCACTAGCTTGAAATGATAGGCTTCTGTAGAGGCTTAGAGCTCACCCCTTTTATTCGCGTGATTTAAATAAGAGGTGATCTCAATAGGAGGGTATGATAGAGCTGGGAGAGGACGCTAGAGCCCTCGGAATCTCGATAGCCTTCTCGAGAGTGAGAGGCGTGGAAGTGAGGGGGTCCGGGAGTAATGTCATAGAGCTAGCTGTCAAGGAAGTTAGGGGGAAGTACACTCTGGAGAGCTTGAAGGAGGATCCGGTAATCAGGGCGTACAGGGACTTCTACTGGAGGATAGGAATAGATCCAACTAAGGTGAGGCCCAGCAGCGAAGCCCTAGTCAGGAGGATCCTTAAGGAAGGTTTGCCATCTATAAATAGCGTCGTCGACTCTGGAAACGCTGCTAGCGCGATCACATTGGTGCCAATAGGCCTCTACGATCTGGGGAAAGTGAGGGGGAAGTTGGAGCTGAGGTTAGCCAGGCCTGGGGAGATCTTCAAGCCGATAGGAGGGGGTGAGAAGGTCCTGTCCGGAGGGGAGCCTGTCCTAGCTGATGAGGATGGCCCCATCTTCCTCTACCCTCACAGAGATAGTGTGAGGACCATGATAACCAAGGGGACGAGGGAAGTCCTCATAGTGGCCGCTGGAGTCCCTGGTGTAGATGCTTCCCTGCTCAGGAGAGCCGCCTCCCTCACCCTGGAGTTCATACTGGAGACATCAGGGGGAGAGGGGGAGGAGGTGAGGGTCATCTTCTGAAGTTTTATTATCAGCTCACCCTCCTGACTTTATACTCCATGTCTATTCCCTTATCCCTCCTATCATCGATCCTCACAGCGGTCACGATCCTCATGACCCCCAGTCTGTTGAGCTCATCGTGTATATCTTGGAGGAGTTCCCCGAGCTCCTTAAAGCTGGATATCTCGATTGAAGTCCCCATGGGCCCTACCCAGTGCTTCAATCCCCTCCTCTTTATCACCCCCACTACCCTCCTTATGTAATCCCCGACGCTAGGGGAACTAGTGCCTATCGGATCCACAGCTATCTCGACTATGAGCATAAGATTACCCGATACCCTCAAATAAAATCCGATGCATGCTACTTTTTTAATAGCTGTGAGATGAGCTCACTCGATGGTAAGCAGGGTGGAGATAGGGAGGATCCTCGAGGGCTACTCAGGGCGGGAGCTGACGATAGGTGCCCTGGGGACCCATTCCGCCTTGGAGATATGCAGAGGCGCGAAGGACGAGGGTTTCAGGACGCTAGTCATATGTCAGAGGGGGAGGGAGAGGACTTACTCGAGGTACTACATCTCGAGGGAGAGGTTCGGTAGGAGAGTAGGTATAGTCGATGAGGTGATCGTCCTCGATAAGTTCCGGGATATCGTTAATGAGGAAGTTCAGGAGGAGATGAGGGAGAGGAACACTATCTTAGTGCCCCATAGAGGTCTCTGCGTGTACGTAGGTTATGAAGCTATAGAGAACTCTCTTAACATACCGATATTCGGGAACAGGTACTTACTCAGGGTAGAGGAGAGGGGGGGAGAGCTCAATCAGTACGTGTTGCTCGAGAGGGCCGGCATACCCCACCCCAGGATATTCAGGGACCCTAGTGAGATAGACGGGCCAGCTATAGTCAAAGTATCTGAAGCGGCTAGAGGTTATGAGAGAGCTTTCTTCATAGTATCCTCTCCTGAGGAGTTCGAGGAGAGGTCCAAGGAGCTTTTAGAGAGGGGTTTGATAGAAAAGGAAGCTTTAGATGGAGCTGTCATAGAGGAGTTATTGATAGGGGCTTATTTCAACTTCAACTTCTTCTACTCACCTCTGGATGGTGAGATAGAGCTCCTAGGGATAGATATGAGGAGGCAGACTAATATAGATGGTATAGTGAGGCTGCCCGCTACACAACAGCTCGAAGCCCTGAGGTATCTTGAGGTGAGGAACATAGAGGTGGGGCACGTGGCTTGCACTATAAGGGAGTCCCTCTTGGAGAGAGCTTTCGAACTAGCTGAGAGGTTCGTGAGAGCAGCGAGAGAGCTATGCCCACCTGGAGTGATAGGTCCTTTCGCTCTCCAAAGCGTGGTAATCCCCGGCCCTCCTCATGAGGATATAGTAGTTTACGATGTGAGCGTCAGGGTCCCCGGATCCCCCGGTATAAAGTTCACCCCATACTCAGAGGACCTCTGGGGGGTTCAGATGAGCGTGGGTAGGAGGATCGCCCTAGAGATAAGGGAAGCGTTGAAGAGAGGTATGCTGGAGGAGGTAGTGACATGATACCTAGGGAGAGGATACTCAGTGTCCTATCGAAGTACGATGAGTCCGATGTGAAGATAGGTACTATATGCTCCCACTCCTCCCTCCAGATATTCAACGGAGCCCGGAGGGAAGGTCTCGGGTGCGTCGGTATAGTCCTTAGGGGGAACAAGCCCTATTATGAGAGCTTCCCGAGGGCATCGCCAGATATATTCATCGAAGTCGATAGTTACGGGGATCTTTTGAGCGAAGAGATTCAGGAGGAGCTCATCTCCGAGAACGTCATAATGATACCTCACGGATCTTTCGTAGAATACGTAGGGAGTGAGAACATACTGGAGAGGTTCATAGTGCCCATGTTCGGCAATAGGTTGACGCTCTACTGGGAGGGGGATAGGAGGAGGCAGAGGGAATGGCTGGAGGATGCTGGTGTATCGACCCCTAGGATATATAGGAGCCCCGATGATATAGACAGGCCAGTGATAGTCAAGCTTCATGGAGCTAAAGGTGGAAAAGGATATTTCAAAGCCTCGAGTCCTGAGGAATTCTACGGAAAGTTCAGAGAGCTCGAGGAGAGGGGTTTAGTTGAGGGTCTAGATGATGTCGTGATAGAGGAGTTCATAGTCGGGGTGAGGTTCTACCCCCACTTCTTCTTCAGCCCGATCGAGAGTGAGAATATAGCAGATTTAGAGGGAGGGAGGCTTGAGTTACTTGGGATGGATCGCCGTCTCGAGGTTATCGATGAGATACATAGGGGCTTACCAGATCTCATAGAGGACTTCATGGATTACACTGTCACTGGCAACATACCAGTGATCGTGAGGGAGAGATACCTAGTCGATTTGCTCAGAGATGCCGTTAAGATAATTTCCTCATCTAGGAGGCTGTTCTATCCCGGCTTGATAGGTCCCTTCTGCATGGAGACTATATACAATCCCTCCAGGGGCTTCATAGTATTCGAGGTATCCGCTAGGATAGTAGCTGGGACGAACCTCTACACAGATGGCTCACCTTACTCTTACTACTATTACGATGAGCCTATGTCTATGGGTAGGAGGATAGCTAGAGAGATAAAGAAAGCCGTGAAACTCGGTCTTCTCGATAAATTAATTTACTAAATTGCCGGGCTCGACTTAGAGGGGCTCATCGGGGAGCCGGACATGAAAAGCATCTTACATGATCTTGTTAATTTTCAAAGTACTTGTCAGTCAATTTTATATAAATGAAGTAAGATCTTATCGTATGAGTCAGGAGGGCCCCGTCGAGTTCAAGAGACCCGATGTCCTCACAGCTGTAACGTATATGGCCGTTTCATCAGCTGTCACGGGCATAGGATTCCTACTAACGGCGCCTATACCCCTCATCCCCGGTGCCATACACTGGCGTGTCCTAGCATTCTTACCATGCGTCTTCGGTATACTCTACGGACCCGTCACGGGATTCGTAGCTGGAGCCCTGGGTAACACGCTCTGGGCTATAGTAGGTGGGTACTTCAACCCTGCAACGCCTATCTTCGACTTGATAGGAGTAGGTCTGACTGGATTGATTCCAGGGTACTTCTGCAAGCCGAATGACTCTCTATCTAAGAGAGGATTGCTGAAGATAGCTTTAGTCAGCTTGATCTCAGGTATGATAATGGTACCTATAGTCGCTATAGGGTTCGATCTCGTGGGCGCAGCCCCGTTCTTACCGGCTGTGATATTCCTGATATTGAGCGATATACCTCCGATACTCATAGGGACGCCCATAGTAGTGGGCGCTATAACGCCGCCTCTCCTCAGGAGGGGGCTGATCAAGTGGAGACTTTGAGGGCATTGGAAGTCGTGGATTTGAGTTGCAGATATCGAAATTCCAGTTGGATACTCAAAGATATATCTTTTTATGTCAGAGCAGGCGAGTCATTAGCTATCGTAGGTCCCTCGGGTTCGGGTAAGACGACTCTAGCTCACTGCATCTCCGGGATAATCCCGAATAGGATACCCGCTGAGTTCAGGGGGAGCATAAGAGTCGATGGGGAGGACTTGTCGAGCAGCCCTATAAGGGAGAGGATAAGTTCCGTCGGCGTAGTCCTCCAAGATTACGAGTTACAGATATTCGGCTTGACAGTGGAGGAGGACCTCGAGATAAGCCTCAGGGAGGGAGGGGATATCGAGTGGATATTGGAGTTCTTCGGGCTCGAGAAGTATAGGGATTACTATACTCACGAGCTCTCAGGGGGGTTGAAGCACAGGCTAGTCGTAGCATCCATGATGCTATCCGACCCGAAGTACATCGTAATGGACGATCCCTTAGCGAACCTCGATTGGAATGGTAGGAGGATAATAGCTAAGACAGTAGATCTATTGAAGAGAGAGGGGAAAGGGGTCGTCTTGCTCACTAGGAAGCTGAGGGGGCTGGAGGACGTGATAGATAGAGTGATCTACCTGGGGCAGAGTAATAGGAACCCGCTGAGGGGATTGAGGATCCCGAGGATGTGCAACGGTAATTACGAGGGGCCTGTGATTGAGTTCAATAGAGTTTACTTCAAGTACAATAAGGAGAGGGATTACGTATTGAAGGATATAACGCTGAGCGTGAGGAAGGGCGAGATATTCGCGATAATGGGGCCTAACGGCTCCGGTAAGACGACTTTAATGAAGCATATAAACGGTCTCCTCAAACCCTCTAGGGGCTCCGTGATAGTTAAGGGCATAGATACACGGAGCGTCAGCCCGGCATCTATGTCTAAGTTCGTTGGTATGGTCTTCCAGAACCCGGAGAGGTATTTCGTCTCTGAGACAGTATGGGATGAAGCCGCTTTCGGCGCTAGGAATCTCGGGTTGGGCGAGGAGAGAGTCGAGGAAGCCCTGCGTATGATGGGCCTATTAGATAGGAAGGAAGATAGCCCCAGTTCCTTGAGCATGGGGGAGAAGATCAGGCTCTATGCCGCTTCAGTGCTAGCGATGGATCCTGAGATAATAGTCTTCGACGAGCCCACTACGGGCCAGGATGAGGAGACATTGGAGCAGATGAGGGAAGTGATAGGGAGACTCTCAGATTCCGGTAAGACTATCGTGATAGTGACTCACGATTCCGATTTCGCTGTATCGGTAGCTGATAGATTGGCTATACTGAAGGACGGCACTATATACGCGGAAGGGGATCCTTTGAAGCTCTTGAGAGATGATAGATTGGTTGAAGAAGCGGGAATAGAGCCTCTATCGATGAGAGGTGAGGTGAATGCATCTTAAGATAGGGTTGGATCCCAGAGCTAAGCTCTTCTTATTCGTAGTATGGTTCTCCTCAGTCTTCTTTTGCAAGAGCGTTTACTCCCTAATGTTGATACTCGCCTCATCTACGCTAATACTATCTCTCATAAGCTCCCCCGCATCCGTTCTCTCTAGATTGAGGAACTTCGTACCTATCGTACTCTTGGCGTTCCCCCTCTGGACCTTCCTAAACAAGTGGTCCTTATTCCATGCATCGAAGGGGTTCGACTTATCTCTAGGCCTATTCATGACGATCAGGTTGCTCTCGATCGTGATAATATCGATAGCTTTCTTGATATCCGTCAGGCCCACCGAGATAGTTAGAGCTCTGAACTCATTGAGAGTGCCGCCGGTAGTCACTGCAGTTCTAGCTCTAGCTCTCAGGACTCTATACATAATAGCTGAAGATTACAGATCTATCAAGGAGGCTCACGCTTCTAGAGGCCTCGAACTCGATAGGGGCTCCTTGATCAGGAGGATCAGATCGCACACCCCCCTACTCCTCCCACTGATGATCAGGAGTATAGATAGCGCGGAGAAGATGGTATTGGCCCTAGAGCTCAGGCCCACTCTATTGACTAGTAGGAGGTCCAGTCCCCTGAGGGCTAGAGATTTGCTTATCTCACTCGGATGCCTCTCTCTAATAGCTCTCCTACTCTATTGCGATAGGATCTTGGTGAGTTCAGTATGAGTAAGAGGGTCTCAGAGTACAGAGGGCAGAAGAGCTATACTATCGATATAGGTGGAGTAGTCAGAGAGCTCCCATTGGTGAAAGTCTCGGAGGATCTGTGGATAGCTTCTAATGCAGATATCATCCTCGGGGATATAGAGTTCATACAAGCTGCAGCGGAGTTGATGCTCGATAAAGTCAGGAGGTACGATCCCGAGATATTAGTCACGCCTGAAGCTAAGGCGATAGCGTTCGCTTATGAACTAGCTAAGAAGCTCGGGCATAAGAGGCTAGTGATAGCTAGAAAATCTTTGAAAGCATATATGACTGATTACCTCATTGAGGAGTGCTCCTCTATCACTACGAAAGCTGAGCAAGTCCTGATATTAGTTAAGGAAGATGTAGATAGGATTAGGGGAAAGAGAGTATGCTTAATAGATGACGTAGTCTCGACCGGAGGGACTATCACTGCCCTGGAGAGATTGGTCGAGAGAGCCGGGGGGATCGTTGTCTGCAGGGCTGCGATATGGATAGAGGGCCCTTGGTACGAGGGCGATCTCATATACCTAGATGAGCTCCCTGTTTTCATGAGAGTCTGAATTTTATCCTCCTCATATTCAATATCTAGAGGGGGTCTAATAGTAAATGAAGAAATTCGAGGAGTTGACTTACAGACTCAATTCTATAGAAGCCCTGAGGATACTGAAGACGAGGATGTCTTATAAGGAGCTATCTTCAATGCTGAATATACCGCCGACAGCTCTGAGTAGGTACGTGAACGGGCACGTCATACCCGGCCTCGAGATAGCACGCTCTATATTCAATCTCCTCAAGAAAAAATACTTAGTAGCGGAAGTTAGAAATAGAATTATAATTGATGAATTCGGTGTAATAGATAACAGTTTTATAATATATGACCCGATTCTTCTAAAATATATAGTATTATCTGAGTATGAGAGGGTGAACTCGGTGAAGATAGACAGAGTGTTGACGATAGAGACCGATGGGATACCTGTAGCATATCAGATAGCCTCTATATTCGGTAAGGAAGTAGCAGTAGCTAGGAAATCGAAGGAGATAGGTGTGAGGAAGTTCATAGAGATAAAGCAAGTCTTCGAATCCGGGACTTACAGGTACATCTACTTGCACAAGGATGCCCTGAGGAGAGGGGAGTACGTGCTCCTAGCCGATGATATAATCAGGACGGGAGCTACGATAAGGGCGTTGATGAATCTCTGCAGAGAGGCCAGAGCTAACGTCTCAGGTATATTCACTGTGATATCCATCGGGAAGATGAGCGAGAGACTCGAGGAGGAATTCGGGGTGCCAGTGATATCTTTCATGGAGTTGAGTGCTTGAGACCAGCGTCCAGGGATCCCTATCGAAACCTCGACTTACGCGAGGATCCCTGTAGAATCACGCGATCCAGCACCCTGATATCGCAAGCATGAGGGTCGAAGCTAGTATGAAGGGGATCATAGGATAAGTGGGAGCTATCCACTTCCCTTCCTCCGGCATCCCATCGCTTATAGGCTCTAGAGCAGCTCTCAATACGAACTTCCTCTTCCCTCCCACTTCAGTCTCAGCTACCGTTGCGTAGAAGGAGAGGGGCCTCCTGTAGGGAGTCAATAGTAGCAGAGCAAGCAACTTCCTCCAAGTAGGCTCATCGAATCCCTCAATTAACTCGGGATGCCTCATCACTGTGATCAAGTTCAATAAGAACTGGAAGGGCAGAGTTAGGACCATCAGTACCTTCGATGTCACGTATATGATGAGGGCGTCTGGAAACCAGCACTTTCCGGTCATCAATGATGCCAGTGTGAGGTAAGCTAGGAGGTCCGCTTCACCGGATGTAGAGAGGAACCACTCTATTAAGAGCATTATCGCGAGGAGAAGGAGGAAGGGCCAGTAATTCTCTAGGAATTTCACCGTTCGCTCCCATTCCAATACCTTGATGGATAAGCCAACCGCTACCCCCGGTACCCAGAGCTCATCGGGGACCTGCCTATCCCTCAGGTCGTATAAGCTCGCTATCAGTAGCGTGATGATCGCCAAGATCAGGGGGAGCATCATGGGAGCTTCCCTCGATCTTTTTAAAGATATATGAGCGGAGCTTCTCCTTCCCCATCGTAGAAGGGATAGAGGATAGATTCAGAGTAAAGGAGCGATGCGGATTTCAGCCGCCTAAATACTCAATGAAGCTGAAGTGCGTTAATCGCGATTATAACGCTATGATCGATTAATTCATAATTAGCCGGTTTTAGGGAATTATCAGTCAATTGAAGATTTCTCCCACTTCTCTACCCCACCCTCAATTACTATGAAGATCGGATTGGGCTCCAAGTCTCTAAGATCTAAATTCTTCAGCTCCTCGAACTTCCTCCTATCACGCATTTCTAATTTTCTCAGCAGATGAGTGAATTCAAACTCAAGTTGCCCCCTAGTTACTTTCAGAATCCCTAGAAGCTCAATGTCCCTTATTTTAGAGATATCGAACGAATACCCCCTCCTCCTCGCCTCTAGATATATCTGAAAGAGATACGCATCGATTGAATCCAGCGGTCTCTCGCTCTCCTTAAATCTCAAGAGTTGGGGGTGATTTCGGTAACCTTTCGTCTTCCCCTCGAGAACTCGCTTAGCCAATAGACCTTCCCTCCAAACGGCAACTAGACCGATGCGATCTAAGTACTTGGGATGGATTGACCAGAGCCTCAACTTCACACCCCCGAGATTGCGTGAATAGACCTTCCTCCACCCATTTTAAAATGAATTTTCTCGCTTCTGTAAAAGGCTTGTATGTTCGGTGCACTAGTTGAGCGTTAGGTAGCTTCTATCCATAAACTCAGAAGAGCTTCCTCACCTTCTCCACAAACTTCTTCACATCCCTGATATTTCCCTCGACCATATCAGGAGGGAGCCAGTTTTTCATAGGAGTTCTGGTGAAGCGCTGCCGCAGATTGCCATAGAGCTCTTATCTTATCATCCCCTGTGCCCTTCGATATCCTAGAAACCTCCTCATTCAGCTCCCTGTGGCTCCTTATCTCCTTCCCCTCTCTCGCAGCTAATGCTTTAACTATCTGAGCGGCAGCTCCCCAGGCTTTCTCGGAAGCCTGAGCGTAATCCCCCTTAGCCAGGAGATCCTCCGCCTCCCTCATGTATTTCTCGGAGAGCTTTAAATGGATCTCAACTAGCTCATCTGGATCGAGGGGCATTGAGGGCCTCCGATAGTATCTTAAATATTAGCTCCTCTTCCGAGGCCCCTCTCAGCTTCCTTAAGCCTTCTCTCGATTTTCTTCAGGGGTATTATGAGATCCACGACATAAGTTACCCTCTAGAAGCAAAAAGTATGAGGTGCCCCAGTGAAAGCTCGAAGGGAGCGGAATTGAATCAGCTCTTCATCTATATCGTCTCTTCTCAGATTTCGTTGAGCAGTTGCGAGTGAAAGTTGAGTTATGAAATGCTTTTTCACATCCTTTGTAGCCGCAGAGATCCCGGGTATATGGAGGGAATGTATATTAACTTCGGGGGGCAAAGTACTTTGGGGGGCGAAGTTGTTCAGACAGGGTCCGTGTGAGAAGAGGGATGAGCTCTTTGATAGGGAGGAGGAGCTGAGAAGGACTATAGAAGCATTGAGAAACAATATATGGGTTGCTATACTCGGAATGAGGATGTCAGGGAAGACGAGCTTAGCAAAAGTAGCTGCGAGTATTCTGAGTGAGGAAGGGTTCTCTTACATATACGTCGACCTGAGAGGGGCCAGTAACCTCTCAGAAATGTCCAGGAGGATAGTGAATTCTATCCCCAAGGACTTCTTCAGTAGAATGAGGGACATTCTAGAGAAAATTAGGGTTTGGGAGGTGGAAATGAGCTTGAGGAAAACTAGCAAGACGAGGACGATGGAGGAAATCCTGACAGAGCTCTCTAAGAGGAGGAGACTCATAGTGATATTGGATGAAGTTCAAGAGATAAAGGGAGGGATAAATCACTTCCTCTCCATGTTAGCCAGGCTCAGGAACTCTACTAGAAACCTGAGTTTTTTGTTCACTGGATCCTCAATAGGACTCATGGACACACTCCTCCATCCATCCAGAGGGAGCCCGATGTATGGGAGGAGCCCGCTTGAGATAGAGCTCGGTCCATGGTCGGGGAGGGTGGCATTCCAGTTCGTCAGAGAGGGGCTTGAAAAGTGCGGTGTCGAGTACGATGATAATGAGATAGAGGATGCCTTGAGAGTGCTCGGGACCCTTCCAGGATGGTTGAGCTTTTACGGAATCAGGAGATGCCTTGGAAAGGACCATGAGAATGCCCTGAGGGACTCTGAAAGTGAGGCAATTGATGTGGCCTTAGGGGAGCTTAGAAACGCTATAAGGGATAGGGGAGAGTGGGCGAGGAGAGCGCTTAGGATGATCGCTGCATATGGTGCGAGATGGTCAGATTTAGATGTAGGAGTCTCCGATAGTACTTTAAGCGATTTTCTGAAGAGGCTCAAGAAGCTCTATATAATATCGGAGGAATCTGGGACTTATATAGTGCCGGATCCCATCTATAGGAAGGCTGCAATGAGGCTCTGAGAATCCCCATATATTTTTCAATTGAAGAACTCTCTTCAATCACTATCTCTCGGTCTTCAGGAATCTCGGAGTCGATGAACTCCAAACTGAACTGAGGGACTTAAGGCCTCTTAGGGATATATGGATGCATCGAACTCCCCACATTCAGGTACTCCGCACGCTTTGCAATAAGTCAACGTCCTTCAGGATGGGGATTTTACGATATAGTCCTTCGGAACATCTCAGGAACTGAATCTATTGAGAGAGGATCACCTTTAGTCTCTCCACGAACATTTTGACATCATTTACAGCTAGTCTGACATCCCTAGCCGGCATCCAGTTCTCATAGGAGTTCTGATGTAAGTTGTTCGCTCTCCCCCATAAGTGCCTCAGTTCGATCTCCCCGAGCTTTTCAGCTAGCTCATCCACGTACTCCCATAGGCTAGCATGACTCCTTATCTCCTTCCCCTCTCTCGCAGCTAATGCTTTGACTATCTGAGCGGCAGCTCCCCAGGCTTTCTCGGAAGCCTGAGCGTAATCCCCCTTAGCCAGGAGATCCTCCGCTTCCCTCATGTACTTCTCGGAGAGCTTCGAATGGACTTCTAATCTTGCCTCCGGATCGAGGGGTTCATTAAGTGCTTTGGATAGAGCCTCCAGCACAAGTTCCTCTTCTGAGACTCCAGTTCTCTCAGCTTCCTCCTTCAGCTTCCTCTCGATCTTCTTAGGCAGTACGATCAAGGTTCCCTCCGAATTTAGCTGAGGGATGTCTTATAAAATTGCTGAGCCCTATTCAGCTTGAAAAATAAGAAACGTGAGTGCTAGTGAGAGCCAAGGCTCCTTCAAGAACCTTGGAGTCTATGAAATTGCGAGGAGATAATGTGAGTTCTTTGAACTAGTAAGGACAGCAGTTCATTGGAAAGCAATAGGCTCACTCGAATAAAGTATTTAAGCATAATAATCTCACATAGCTATTCCCCGATCCTAAGGCCCCCCTAGTCGTTTACGACATCACCTCGAATTACTATTTCCAGACCCACTCCGCCCCCTCTATAGCTTTCGCCGTAGAGGTAGCTCCTTATTGCTTCCCCGCTGCAGTGTAAGGGGTATATCTTCTCCACACCCATCTCCAGGAGCTGAGATACGACTCCCTGAACTTCTTGAGGCTTAGCTCCGGCCATATGGAACCCCCCTAGGACGATGTAGGGCCTCGCTCCTATATCCCTCGCGGCCTGCCTGACGATGTTCACGATACCGGGATGACTGCAGCCCACTACTATAATCAATCCTCTGCTCGTCTCTATGGCTAGGGCCTCCTCGATAGGAGGGCCGTAGAGCGGTTTAACTACGTATATCCCTCTGGATATCTCCAGAGTACTGTTAACTTGAACTGGCCTCAGGCCCAAGCTCCTAACGTACCTCTCGAGGCCCTCATCCGGTGGAATGTAAACGACGATCCCAGGCTCAATCGAGGCTAAGAGCTTCAATCCATTCGTGTGATCCCCATGCGAATGACTTATTACGACGAAATCCACCTTGCTCAGATCTACACCTAGCTCCTCAGCGTTAACCTTCAGGACAGCTGGTTCTGGCCCGGTATCGAAGAGCAATCTCATTCCATTAGCCTCAACGTAAACTGAGAGACCCCAGGCTGTCCTAAGTCCCTGCTTTTGAGGATTATTGTCCACGAGGACCACTAAGCGTGCGTTCTCAATGTATCTTTTCGAAATAGCGGGGACCCTAGATGTGCAAACGATTGAGAGGGCGATGACTCCCGCGAGTATTATCAGAGGGATGAGCCAACGCATATGGGAGGTTATAGTACACGCTAATAACTCTCCTCTCCTAAGTTGAGATAATTCCTAGATATTTGAAGGGGGTTTTGTTCTTTATGCGTGGGGATATTTACGGAACATCATGAGCCCGATGATATAAGTCTAGTATACACTCTCCACTAGTCCGCTCCCTATCTGCATCATGAGGGGCTCCTCTCACTACTCCTTATTGAAGATTCCCCTCTGAGTCTCCATAAACCCTTAGCAGGGTCCTCGATCACTATACCGAATTCACTAGCTAGTTGATCGCTTATTAATACTTCATCAGTATACTCCGAGATCACGATATATGTCTCAACGCTCCTCCCCTCGACTCCCCCTATGAGTAAGCTCGCATGAGCTCCTCCCACTCTGTGAACTCTCATAAATCCAGATGCCGTTTTATAAGTCTCGATGATAGTCCCTTCAGGTAATTTAGGCAATAATCCGAGCTTCTCAGCGACGCTCACCGGGACGAGGATTTCCGGGACATCGGTCTCATAACCAGTATTAACTAGAGCAATTAGATCTAGTAACGCATCCCGATACTTTATCCTGACCTTAACTCTGACTCCCATGAGATCCCATCCTCAGCGGTCTGATGTAACCTACTCTCTTCTTAACATAGAGTCTCAAAGGCTTGACGTACCAGACTTTAGTCAACGGAGCACACCAATTGGAGCCAGTGAGCTGGAATTTAAACTTTCCGTCCGGATTTTCCGCTTAAAGAGAGAGTCCTTAAACCAGTCCATGAGATTTCCAGCTTCAGCGTGGAGGATGTCAACTCTAGGGATTCTTATTGCATTATCTCGGATCTCTCTTAAGAGAGTACGTGATGTATGAAGCATATGCACTAAAAATTCTCGAGATCAAGTTACTCGGGCGGCCGAGGGTCCTCTATCCCCTCGAGGAACTCTCTGAATGATAATCAGCCACTTCATATTTCCGGGCCCTACTCCACTCGAGCAGCTATATCGTTGAGGGGGTGAAGCGAGTCCAGAGACTCGACGAGGCCCGTTGGTAGACTCCAGTTATTTTAGTAGCTAGTAGCCCGGCAACCCCTATTTCCTCCAGAGGGTGACTACCTGTCTCTATACTGCCCTCATACAGTATTAAAGCGGCTGTCGTTTTGAATAGAGTTTCCCGCTCCATCAGGTCTTAATATTATGTGTTCACTCTCGCATCTAACCCTGGAGATCTCACTGCCTCCCAGCTCCACATAAAAACTCCTCGATCATCGAAATCCCTTTCATCCGCATGGAAAGTGATATGAAATCGGTAGAAACTCTCAATTTAGGAGCGAGTTACGTTCAAAAAGCTTAAATTTAGTGTGTTGAATTATATATAAAGGATCGTCTACCTCAGGGGCTGACTGCGGGAGTGATGAAAGGGGATTGAGCGAGGTGAGTAGCTTGGATTACTTAACTCTCATCTTATTGTCCCTAGGATTATCTTTAGATGATTTCGGCCTAGCTTTCGCCTTAAGTCTATTGATGCAGGGTGGGACCCTTAGGAATTTGATAGTTAAAGCTAGTAAGATAGCGGCCGCATTCTCAATATCTACCGCATTACTGCCCCTGTTAGGCTGGCTAGTCGGATTAGCTATATATGAGTGGATCGCTCCCTTCAGCGCTTGGGTGGTCTTGATAGTCTTCTCACTCGTCGGACTCCGGATAATTAGGGAAGCTCTCGAGGATGAAAGGCATGAGGTTATGGAGAGAGTCTCCTCCTTTTGGGCAATGACAGCTATGGGCACCTTAGCGAGTATAGATGAGGGAGCCGTGGGGATAAGTTACCCCTTCTTAGGGATCCCGGTATTATGGATAGTGATCGCCGTCACCCTGGCCAATACTGTACTGATATCACTAGCAGCTCTCCTGAGCGATAGGATAAGGGATTTGAGTGGGAAGCTCCCATCAATCCTCTCAGGCGTAATCCTGATAATTTTGGGGATACTAGAGTTCCTGGATCTGGCTTTTGGGATTTGAGTATCAATGGAGAGAGCTCACTGGAAGTGCTGAAGTTATCTGCCCTATCCTAGAGTAATGTTAAGCGATATCTATGAGAATTCCCTTCAAAGCGCAGCTCACTTAGTCTGAGGAGAGTCATGACTGGACATTAAGTGGATTGAGGGAGCTCTGGGATCACAGGCAGCTCTAACTTGATTGCCTGTTTCCTGAGCTTTATATCGTAAGTCGCTAGCGGTACACCTCTATGAAACGCTATTGAGAGGATGACTTTGTCATTAAAGCGGGCAAGGGATAAATTCTCCTCCTCTAATATTGAGATAGCCCATCTGATATCTTCTAAATCCTCTTTAACGATTCTAAATTTCTCACATGTCGTATACTCAAGCAATTTTTCCTTAGCATCTATTAAGCTTATGGAAAGGCCCTTCAGAAGCCAGACATATTCGTATATTGAGATAAGAGGAACGAGCCAGCGATCTAGGTCATCTAGAAGCTTTGATGCACTCTCATGGTAAACAGAGTCCTCGAAAGTATCGTAAACTAGCACATTAGTGTCTATCACTGCCTCCCGCAATCATCTCACCCAGTCCCCTCGCTATTATTCCATCGATCTCCTCTATAGTGAGAGGTCTGCCAGACCTAAGCACTCTTCTTCTTTTTTTAACCCTTTCCATCACTACTTTACTTCCTTCTACACGTACCTCAAGATAATCGCCCACTCTTATCCCTAATGCTTCCCTAACCTCCCTTGGGATGGTTACTTGGAAGCTCCTAGTGACCTTGACTCTCATAGTATTTGAGATCATATACTTTTATTTAAATTTTTCTACTTTAATTTAGCCGGTGTGAGAGGCCCTGAGGAGAGGAATTCCAGGAAGCTAATTGTCTGCCCCTTAACGTTCAAAGGTTCTGCGAATGATATTGAGATATTTTTACACTTAAATAAGGTGGCTATTCTCATCCCATCTATCTTTTTAATTCTTTTCGTCCCGTACCCTCCTAAGCGTCCCTTGCTACTCGGCTCCCGCCTCTCACCTTGGGATTAATCGCTATCTGATTCCGAGGAACCTCACAAGCCGAGGGATGGTATTATATACCGAGGCTGACGTGATAATACAGGGATAGAGGGAGCTAAAGGACTGCACAGTACCGTTATGAGAAAAGAATCGGGGGTGAGTGATTGAAAAGAGTATTGGTTCTATGCACTTCTTGGAGCGGCGATTACTGGGAGAGTAACGATAAGATACCTTATCTCAAGACATCCATGAAACTGATACAGATACAGCACCTGAAAAGTTTGAAAAGTGAGCTGCCACTCGCAGGAATAGGAGTCTACACGAAGGGAAAGGACAGGGACTTCACTAGTCAACCCCCTTGCTTCCTCATAATTAAGGATATAACTGAGAATGAGAGAGGAGAGCTACAATTCGATTTTCAGTACGTTTCAAAAATGCGAGAGATAACTAGCTCAACTTTCTTAGATGAGATGAAAATACAGAGCCTGATCTCCACACTCCCAGGGGGGAAAGTCCTCTCTACTTTAAAGAGATTCGGAATTAAACCACCCGCAGAATGGCAAAAACTACTTGAAGCAAAAACTACACTGATGCCGACGTGGCAGGACTGGATAGGCAAGCGCTTCCAAGAAATCCTGCAGACGATCTCCAATAACGATTATGAGGATAGGATTGCCGAGATATTCAGAGCATTAGGGTTTGAAGTTGAACAATTGGGATATAAAAAAGAAGGTGAATATCCGGATGGAATAGCATATGCTAAAGACTTCGCCATTATATACGACTGTAAGAACAGATCCAATTACTTCCTGACCGCGAGCGATAAGAGAGCGATTATAACCTACATCCAAGATGCGAAGAGGAGGATTAAGGAGCAAAGGGGAATAGAGAGGGTCTATTTTGCTATTATCGCTCACTCTTATGGCGGAGTAGAGAGCATAAACGATATTGAAAAAGAGACGTTTTCAAAGGGTTTTCTGCTTACTAGCGAAGCTATGCTCTACTTACTCTATAAGAAGATCTCAATGGGCCCATCATTCCTCCTAGTAGATTTTGAGAAATTGGCTTCAACTAAGATTGTCACGATAGAGAGTATAGAGAAGATTTACAGTGGAAGGGCCTGATAATTTAAATCAATGTAAATTTCTACAACTTTAAATCTCTGAAGTAACTGTTCTCTCGATCGATCTTAAAAATCTCAGGGTCCACCTTCAGGTAAACTCTCCTCCCTCTTCCTCACTCTCAGAGCACCAGCTACTCTCTCGCCGAGCTTCCTGAAGTCTATGAAAACGAATATCACAGCTATCACTATGCCGATTACAGCGGAGAATATCCAGGTATTGCCCCCGAAGATCCCCTCAGCTATCGGGGCCAGCCCGTATCCTATGTAAGCCGCGGGTATCGTTATCACAAGCTTCCCAGCTAGGTAAGATAGGAAGAACCAGATGGGGCTCATCCTCCCCAAGCCCATGGGTATTACTATCCACTCATCCGGTAGGGGGGTAGCGGCAGCTATGAAGTTCATGATGTACATCATGACCCTGCTATACTTCCCAAGCCTCTCATCACCTATCTTCCTCTCTATGACCTTACCCACTCCGTAGGATGCTGAGAAGTGCACCAGTTTCGCTAAAGTAGCTCCTAAAGCGACAGATACGCCTATCCAAAGCTTATCTATGTTGGGGAAGCTCATAGCTATTAAAGCTGCTATCACAGCGTTTGATGGGGAGGCGAAGGGGACCAAGCTTATCAGGAATGTGAAGGCCAGTATCCCGAGAGGGCCCCATAGACCTATCAGAGCTTCGTATCCCGTGTGCTCCATCTTAGACCACTCGATCGGTCGAGCTTATAAATATATATTCACGAGATGAGGAGAGTCTCTGGAGGCTTGAAGTAGCTGGGGCTATTATAAAGGAATTTATAAGGAAATGCAGGGGGCTCGATTCCCTTTATTCTAGGAATCGCTGAGGTCTTTCGAGAGGATTCCGTAAAAAGCTCAGTGAGAGTTCCGAGGGGAGATCTTAGATGCTCAAAAATCTAAGGCGTTTCATTGCTGAATTACCTTTTTATAACTTCGGATAAGCTTATATCATCTCCCGCTTCCTCATCTTTATGAGGCGTACCGATAAGGAGATGAGGGATGGAATAGAGGAAGTCCTGAGGAGGGCTAAGATCTGCAGGATAGCTATGTGCGATGGAGGAGTGCCTTACTGCGTCCCCGTCATCTTCTGCTACTCCGATGGGTTCATCTACATACATTCCGCGAGGGAGGGGAGGAAGATAGATATCCTGAGGAGGAGCAGCTTAGTCTGCTTCGAGACAGAGATTGATATTAGCCCCATAAGATCTGGAAGCCCCTGCAAATGGACTCTCGCTTACAAGAGCGTGATAGGAGTTGGTAGAGCTAGTTTCGTTGAGGATAGGGAGGAGAAGAGAAAAGCATTGAACTGCATAATTAAGAAGTACTCGGATGAGGATTTCGAGATCTCAAATGAGGAGTTAGATAAAGTGGAGGTAATAAGGATCGAGATAGAGGAGATGAGTGGGAAGAGGTCACCATGAGCTTGTCTATTGACATACAGAGCTATAGGGCGTCCATAATACTCCTGGTGGCCGTAGCTCTGAGCTCATACATACTCTACAGGATGAGGAGGACTTGGATAGAGAGAGCTTTAGAGGAGTATCTTAGGGCGATGGGGGAGGAAGTGGATCGAGGAGATACTTAAGAGGAGATCTAGATGACCTCCAACGAATACCTCCTCCTCAGGAGATCTATATCGCTCCTAAGGAGCTTCATAGCTAGGGGGAGCTTCTCAAGTATATCAGTAGCCGTTATACCATCCTCCCCTTTCTCCTCAGCCGCTAGATCTCCAGCGAGCCCGTGAACGAATACGCCCATCCTCACTGAGTCCTCTATGCTCAAGCCTATCCCCTTCATAGCCGCTATAGTCCCGGTTAGGACATCACCTGAGCCCGCTGTAGCCATCCCAGGGTTGCCCGTCATGTTTATGAAGCACCTACCGTCGGGGAAAGCTATTATGCTGTGAGCCCCCTTGAGAACTAAGTAACAATTGTTCTGGGATGCGAAGCTCCTAGCCACCTCTATCTTCCTCCTCTCTATCTCAGCTACTGGGATGCGGGTGAGCCTTGACATCTCCCCTAAGTGGGGGGTCAGTATCGTCTCCGCTTTCCTACCCCTCATGACCTCTATATTCCTAGATAGAGCTGTCAACCCATCCCCATCGACTATTATGGGCTTATCTATAGCTTCTATCAACTTCAAGATCAGCTCCTGAGTCTCCTCGTTCGTCGAGACACCCGGGCCCAGGGCTACTACATCCTGCTCTCCCGCTATCCTGACTATCAGATCGAAATTATTGAGGGATATGGAGCCTTGATCATTCTCCTCTAGGGGTATGTAAACTACTTCACTCGCCTTAGAGGCTATGAAAGGTATTATCGATTTTGGAGCAGCTAATCTCGAGTAACCTCCCCCTGCCTTGAGGAAGGAGAGAGCTGTGAAATAAGGGGCTCCGTAATAATTCCTAGACCCTGAGACAGCTAAAAATTTACCGAAGCTACCCTTATGACCCCATCTCACTCTCTCTGGCAGCTCTATGGGATCGTTCAGCTCCACCATTATCTTCGAGCACTCCTCGGGCGGGTAGGATATCGGGCTCACCACTAGCCTCCCGCAGTAACTGAAACCCGGGTAAAGGATGTTCCCGTACTTCGGTAGGCCGAAGGTCACTGTGTAAGTTGCTCTGACAGCTACGCCCCTTGGCATGGCGTCATCGCCGTTTATGCCGGAGGGTATATCTATGGAGAATACGGGCTTCCCCGATGAGTTTATCGACTCTATAGCTTCCTTGAATATCCCCTCAACGTCTTTTGAGAGGCCCGTCCCGAATATACCGTCTACTATCGCATCAGCCCATTCCACAGCTCCCTTGATATCATCTACCTCAGCCCTTATTATCTCAATTAACCCCTCTATCCTCTTATAATTGCTCAGAGCGGGTCCCTTGTACTTACTCGGGTCTGAAAGGAGCAGCACTCTCACGATACCCCCTCTGGAGTGCAGCTGCCTCGCCACTACGAAAGCATCACCACCGTTATTCCCAGGGCCAGCGAATACAGAGAACTTTCTCCCCTCGACCCCGAACTCCCTCTCTATAAGATAGGTGACAGCAAGTCCCGCGTTTTCCATCAATATCTCCTGATCTATCCCGTATTTCTCAGAGGCTAAACTATCCAACTCCCTTATCTCCTCGACACTGCATACCTTCAAGTCATCACCTAGCTGATCCGCATTACAAAGTTTAAATCTTTTATAACTCTAGTAATCTAGATGGCCATGCTTAAAGTCGAGGGGTTGAGCGTAAGGATCAAGGGGAGGGAGATACTGAGGGAGGTCAACTTCGAAGTCGGGGAGGGGGAGATAGTCGCCCTGCTAGGGCCCAACGGCTCTGGGAAATCCACTCTCCTGCACGCTATAATGGGGAGGCCGGGGTATGAGGTATCCGGTAGGATAATCTTCAATGGAATCGACATAACTGGGATGAGCTCTAGCGAGAGGGCGAAGCTAGGGATAGGGTTCATGATGCAGATACCCCCAGCTATTAAAGGGGTTAGGCTCAGGGATCTCATAAAGAGGCTCTCTAAAATATACGGGACTGATCAAGATACCCTCAAGAGGATCTCGGAGGAGCTGAGGATAGAGGGGCTATTGGATAGGGAGCTCCACAGGGGCTTCAGCGGAGGGGAGATTAAGAAAGTTGAGCTCCTGCTCCTCGCTGCTCAGAACCCCAAATTAGCTCTCTTGGATGAACCCGACTCCGGAGTTGATCTGGAGAGCCTCCCTATAATTGGGAAGGTCATAGATGAGATAGTTGGGGCTTCCGATAGTAGAGCGAGGGAGAAGAGATCCGCTATAATAGTGACTCACATGGGGAAGATATTGAAGCACGTTAGGAACGCTAACAGAGCTTATATAATCCTGAATGGGGAGGTGAAGTGCTTCGGGAATCCATCTGATCTGATAGAGGACATAGAGAAGTACGGGTTCTCAGAATGCCTCAGGTGCGTCAGGGTG
This sequence comes from Candidatus Korarchaeum sp., assembly GCA_020833055.1. Lineage (GTDB taxonomy): Archaea > Korarchaeota > Korarchaeia > Korarchaeales > Korarchaeaceae > Korarchaeum. The sequence continues at coordinate 56,472 of JAJHQZ010000004.1, forward strand.
GTCTGATGTTGAAGGAAGCAGTTGAGGAAGCTTTGAATAAGCCATCCCCCTACGGGATAGACTTGAGGATAGAGGACTTCCTGAAGCCCAAGGCCAGTCCCTCCATGAGTTTGGAAGCCCTCTCCAGAATCGGAATAGATCCTGAGAGGGCTTCTTACATCCAAGTAGATAATAGGCCAGTTGAGGTCAGGCCCTCTATACCTGGAGTCAAGGTATTGACTCTCTCTCAGGCTCTGGAGGAGGGGCTAGTTCAAGATTACTTCTGGAATGCCGTTAAAGTCGATACTGATAAGTACACAGCAGCAGCTGAGTTATTCGGGGGGCATGAGGGCTACGTATTCATAGCCGAGAGGGGTAGGAAGGTCGAGCAGCCCGTCCTATCGTGCCTGCTCCTCTCCACCCCCGGATCCTTACAAGCTCCTCACAACATAGTTATAGTGGAGGAGGGAGCGGAGCTCCACGTTATAACTGGATGCCTCACCTCCGCTGAGGCTCCGGGCTTGCACGCTGGTATCTCAGAGTTCTACGTTAAGGAAGGGGGGAGGCTGACTTTCACGATGATACATCAGTGGGCCCCGACCTCCCACGTGAGGCCAAGGACTGGAGTGATAGTGGAGAGGGGAGGGGAGTACGTCAGCCACTACATAAACATGAGCCCCATAGCCAGCCTCCAGACGGATCCTAAGGTCTATTTAGTCGGTGAGGGAGCGAAGGCTTACCTCTCCTCAGTTATAGTGGCCCCAAGAGAATCGAAGATTGACGTTGGAGGGAGCGTCTTCTTGAGAGCTGAGAATACGTCAGCTGAGATAGTATCAAAAGTGATAACGAAGGATAGGGCTGATGTTATAACTAGATCCCTGATATCAGCTGAGGGCAGAGGTGCTAGGGGGCACATAGAGTGCGATGGGCTCCTCCTCTCCGATAGCTCCAGGATACTCACTCTACCAGCTCTTGACGCTAAAATAGATGATGTCCAGCTCTCCCATGAGGCTGCTGTAGGTAGGCTCAGCGAGGAGCAGCTCTACTACTTGATGACAAAGGGCTTCAGCGAGGAGGAAGCTAAGAGCATATTGGTGAGGGGGTTCATGGAGGTCAAGATAGAGGGTCTCCCCAGGCCTGTGGAAGCTCAACTCAAGATGGCTCTAGAGCTAGCGGCCAGGGGTCTCTGATTGGGATGGGAGGAGAGGAAGAGAGCTGCTCTAGAGAGGTTGAGAGTTCACTTAGCTCAAGGCAGGGTTGATCCCGATATCTTGAGCCTCCTGGATGCTATAAACTCACTCCCCTTCGCTTACACTACTAGCAGTTGCTCCGGGAGGATACAGCTCTACGAAGCTAGGGCACCGGGGGAGAAGTTCGGTATGGTGAGCCTGGGGAAGTGGCACTCACCAGTGGAGCCGGATGAGATCCTGAGCAGGATGAGGGGAGATAACTTATGGCTGGCCCTACTCCCACCCATAATACACGCTTTCACTTGCAGTTTGGAGGCCTCTATCTTCCTCCTGAAGATAATGAGGGGAGCTGGATTCAAGAGAGCCTGCATAATGAACTTATCCAGGCCCTTTATAGAGGCCAGAGGGACTGAGAGGCTCGAGATCCCCCTCAGGTTGGAGGGTAGGGATATAGTCGATCCAGAGGGGATCCGCTTAATAGTGGGGACCGCTAATCGGATGTTGAGTAGGGCCAAGTTGAGGATAAGTAAGCTGGAGGTGATGCTGAGGGATGAGGCTTCCAGAGGCTTGGATAATCTCTGTAGGTAATGAGCTCCTGAACGGGAGGATAGTCAATTCTAACCTCTCCTGGCTATCTAAGAAGCTCACTATCGATGGCTACTTAGTTAGATACGCGATAACAGTGAGGGACGATTGCGATGATATAGCTTGGGCCTTCAGGCTGGCTATAGATAGGGGAGCTGACTTAATAGTCTCAACGGGAGGTCTAGGGCCTACTTTCGATGACATGACCTCGGAGTGCCTCTCCAAGGCACTAGGAAGGAAGCATGTGATTAATGAGGAAGCATTAAGGATTGTCGAGAGGAAGTACGCTGAGAGGAACCTCCCTCTAACTGAGCACAGGATTAAGATGGCTATGATGCCCGAGGGATCTAAAGCCATTTATAACGCTGTGGGGACGGCCCCGGGGATCTTAGTTGAGGAGGGGAAAGCCCTCATACTTGTCCTGCCTGGAGTACCTTCTGAGATGATGGATATATTCGAGAGGGTCGAGGACGTGATAAGATCGAGGGCCCCGAGGCTATATCATAGCAGCGTAGATATCATCGTCAAGGGAGTCCCGGAGTCCGATGCAGCTCCCGTAATAGAGGAAGCAATGAGGAAGTACGATGTCTACGTGAAGAGCCATCCCTCGGGCCAGGAGGTCATGAGACCCGTCCTGAGGATAAACGTGACGTCATCGTCCCTGAATGAGGATGAGGCTGAGAGGAACGTTAGAGCTGCATCGGAGTTCATATCGAATAAACTGAGGGAGAGGGGAGGGATAATTGAGGCCTAAGGTGATAGTGTTGGATCTCGATAAAGTGCTCTGGGATCATCACAACGTGAGCGAACTGACTCCCCCGTTCAGGAGGATAAGCGAGAGGATGATAGAGGACAGGTTTGGCGAGGTAGTGACGCTTAGGGATGATGTCAGGGAGTTCCTCTCATTCGCTAAGAGGAGAGGTATAAAGCTCTCGACTTGCAGCTGGAACCACTTCGATAAGGCCCTAGAGGTCCTCAAGGCCTTCGATTTAGATAAATACTTCGATCTCCTCATGATAGAGCCGCATCCAGAGAAGCAGTTGATGATGGAGAGGATCCTGAGGAGCTTAGGGGTGAGGGAGGAGGAAGTAGTCTACGTAGATGACAGGGACTACATGCTCGAGAAAGTTAGATCGAAGTTCCCTAGAATAATTACGATAAGATTCCATCCAGCTGGGGATTGCTTCTCCTTCAGGAAGTTGATGGAGCTAATAGGTGATTGAGATGCTCCCCAGCTTCAGAGTGACTCCTTGGGAAGTTAGGGGGGATAGAATAGATTATGAGAGGCTCCTATGCGATTTCGGGATAGAGAGGATAGATTCTAATCTTAAGGTTTTGATCAGGAAGATCCTGGGGGATAATCACCTCATAGATAGGGATGTATTCTTCGCTCACAAGAATCTGAGGGGCTTCCTCCTCGGGATCAGAGGAGGAGATCCTTCTTACATATTCACCGGGAGAGGAGCTTCAGGACCTATGCATATAGGAAATTTGGTCCCTCTAATGCTAGCTAAGTTCATTCAGGAGAAGCTAAATTCCCCTCTTTACTTCCAGATATCGGATGATGAGAAGTACTCCCTAAGGCCGGATCTCAGCTTCAGGGAAGTTAGGAGATGGGCAAGGGAAAATATAGTTGATGTTTTGGCCTTCTTCGATGGAAATGTCAAGATAATATGGGACAGCGAGTCAAGCTGGCTCTACCCAGCTAGCTTGATAATAGCTAAGAAGCTCAGGATAGCCGAGCTCAAGAGCTTCATTAAGCTGGATGATGCATCGAATCCAGCTATACTGTATTACGCACTACTTCAGTCATTGCCAGCTCTGATGTTTCAGCTCTTCAGGGGGAAGTATAGGTGCATCGTCCCTATGGCCGTGGATCAGCACCCCCTCATGATGCCCTCCTTAATAGCAGCTAGGAGGCTCGGTCTCGAGGAGCCCGCGTTGATACACTCAGTCTTCCTCCCCGGGATAAACGGCGAGCCTAAGATGGGGACTAGTGACCCTAGCTCAGCTATATTCCTAACGGATGCAGCGGATTCGGTATCTGAGAAGATAGATAGGTCCTCATGCAGCGAGCTCCCTCCATCGCTCCATTACTTGAGGGCATTCGATACTCAGGGCTACGAAGATGCCTTAGCCTCTTACATCGAGAATAAGGCTTATGGATGCGAGGAAGCTAAGAGGAGGGCGAAGGATATTCTGATAAATCTAATTGAGGATCATGAGAGGAAGAGGAGGGAATTCATAGATAAGGTCGATGAATACATCTTGAGAGAACCACCCCTCGGGCTCGATTTGGAAATGTTTTGATGGTTAAGGTTAAAGCTTCGTAGTGCGGTATCGCTAGATGTATTATGAGCGTTGATATAATAGAGAACGCCCCTGAGGTTAGGAACCCCATACTCATACTCTCCGTCCCCGGAGCCGGTTTAGTTGGGACTATCTCAGCCGATCACATAATAAGGACAGCCGGCCTCGAGGAAGTCGGGAAGATAGATTCCCCTATATTCCCGCCTGTCGTAGAAGTCAAGGAGGGAGTGGCATCGCATACGATCAAGATATACAGTGGGAAGGGCCTCTACATAGTCAAGGTAGAGGTCCCCCTGCCCGTGGAACCCCTCCTCAGGATGACAGAAGCAGTCCTAGATTGGGTAGCTAAGAAGAGGCCGAGGCTCGTCATGGTGATAGGAGGTATACCCGATGAGAACAGGATGAACATAGAGAGGCCGCAAGTCATGATAGTATTCAGCAGTGAGGAAGCTAAAGCTGCTGCGAACAACATAGGCGGGGAGTTGATGAAAGGCGGTTATTTATCAGGTTACGCTGCTTACTTCCTCAGGGAGGCTATAAGGAGGGGGGTACCAGCTGCTGCAGTCATGGTACAGAGCTTCGATGCTTATCCAGATCCAGGAGCTGCTGCAGAGCTCCTGAAAGCTATAGAGCCTGCATTGGGTTTCAGTATAGATACAACTCAACTTAAGGCTGAATCTGAGACAATAAGGCTCAAGATGAAGGAATTGATGGCTAAGACCCTCCAGACAGTCAGAGAGACGCCTACGACTGCTTACATAGGTTAGGGGGGTGATGCGATGGGTTGGTTCTATAGGGAGGTGAGGTGGGGTTACTTCGCCGTTAGGGATGTTGAGGAACCCCTCTACGATGTGAGGCTCACTAAGGATGGTGTAGTCATAACAGTCGACCTCCCCGGCGTCAGGAAGGAGGACTTAGTACTCAACGCGAGCGAGGAAGCTATATACGTGGAGGCCATCTCTTATATAGGCGGGGCTAGGGTCAAGTACAAGAAGCTGATAAGGACGCCCATACAAATAGATCCCGAGAGGGTAGAGGCTAGACTGAGCAATGGGATCCTCTACATATGGGCCCCGCCCAAGGAAGTCGCTTTCAGGAGGGTGAGGGTGGAGTGAATTTCATAGATGTAGCGAAAATATACGAGAAGATAGAGGCTACTACAGGAAGATTGGAGATGATAGACTATCTGAAGAACCTCTTCCTCAGCACTCCTCCTGAGATATTGGATAAGATAGTCTATCTCACCTTAGGGAATATAGCGGCTTCCTTCGAGGGCGTCGAGCTCGGGGTCGGGGAGAAGCTATTCCTCAGGGCCCTCTCCTTAGCCACCGGAATCCCTCAGGAGAGACTGGAGGAGGAATACCCTAAGCTAGGGGACATAGGGAAGTTAGCTGAGTGGGCCGTCAGTAAGAAAGCGACTCAATCGTTCTTCACTGAGGATCTCACTGTCGAGAGAGTCTTCGATACTCTGAGCAGGGTAGCGAGAGCTACTGGGGAGGGAGCCCAGGACTTGAAGGTGAGGCTGATAGCCGGTATTTTGAGCGATGCTAAGCCTCTGGAAGCTAGATACATAGCTAGGATAGTCACTGAGAAGCTTAGGCTTGGAGTGAGGGATATGACTGTCTTAGATGCTCTATCAGAGGCTTTCCTCAAGGGGAGGGCTTACAGGGATAAGCTAGAGAGGAAGTATAATATATACCCCGATATAGGGAAGATAGCTAAGGTCGTTGCGGAGAAAGGGATTAAGGGCTTAGATGAGATAACTATAACTCTCGGAATCCCAGTCAGGCCAATGCTAGCTCAGAGGCTGAGGTCGGCTGAGGAGGTAATGGAGAAGATAGGCCCCAGGATATTCGCGGAGTTCAAGTACGATGGGGAGAGGATGCAGATACACGTTTGGAAGGATGGGAAAGTGAAGATATTCTCCAGGAGGCTGGAGGACATAACTGAGCCTTATCCCGATGTGAGGGAATACGTTTCTAAGGCCGTTGAGGGACATGAAGTAGTTTTAGATTGCGAGACAGTCGCTATAAACCCTGATACTGGCGAGATACTCCCCTTCCAAGAGCTGATGCACAGGAGGAGGAAGTACGGTGTCGAGGAGGCGATGAAAACATACCCCACTGTGACTTACGTGTTCGATGTACTCTACTTAGACGGTAGGGAGCTCTTAGATGAGCAATTAGATTATAGGAGGAAGGTATTGAAGGAGATATTGAAGGAGAATGAGAAAGCTAAGTTAGTCCAATATGAGGAGATAGATGGTAATGTTGAGGAACTAGAGAGGTTCTTCGAGCACGCTGTTGAGATGGGGACTGAGGGCTTGGTAGTCAAGGACCCGAGATCTATATATCAAGCTGGAGTCAGGGGATGGTCTTGGATAAAGCTGAAGAGGAGTTACATAAGCAAGATGGTGGAGCCCGTCGATCTAGTAGTTGTGGGAGCTTTCTGGGGGAAGGGGAAGAGAGCTGGGACTTATGGAGCTCTCCTAATGGCAGCTTACTCCCCCGAGGAGGATGTCTTCAAGACTGTATGCAAGATGGGATCCGGTTTCACAGATGAGGAGCTCGCTAGACTACCTAAACTGCTAGAAGATTACAAGATAGATCACAAGCACCCGAGCGTCATATCTAACATAGAGGCCGATGTTTACTTCGTCCCCGTCAAGGTAGCTCAGGTCCTGGGGGATGAGATAACCCTGAGCCCCACTCACACGTGCGGATGGAGTAAAGTGAGGAAGAACGCTGGCCTCGCTATAAGGTTCCCCAGGTTCATGGGCTGGAGGGATGATAAGGGGCCTCAGGACGCGACGACTGAGGAGGAGATAATAGAGATGTACAAGGAACAGCTGAAAGTAGTTGAAGTTGAGGAAGCTAAGTCCGAGGAGGAAGCTTAGTCAAGGGAGCTCTAGGGCAGAGAGGGTCTATTGAGGGGAGCCTCCCCCAATAATTGAAAGCTCTAGCGTAACATCCTCCTCTACAAATTCTACAATCGGAGCACTCTATTGGTAGCTCCTTCACCCTAAGGTAAAGCTCACTCTCATTCAGCTTCCTCCAGGCCCCCCTTATCCCATCCTTCGTGATGTCAGCTACCTCTATCCCCATGACATCGCATACCAGAGCCTTACCCCCGGGCGATACATCAAGTTCCCTGAACTCCCTGCAGTCACTGTAATAGAGGTTCCTCAGCTTCAGGACCCCTAAGAATGGGGAGCACCAGACACTGACCCTTATCCCTATTTCCTCAGCTACTCTATCAGCCTGAATGACGCTCTTCAGGAACTCCTCCCTTCCTATGAAGCTCTTAGTCTCCAATGCCCTACCGAATGCCATCGATGGTATTATGGAGATACTATCAGCTCCCAGATCATTAGCTAGTATTATCGCATCCCCTACTCTCTCATAATTCACAGTCGATACCGTTATATTCACGTGAAACGGTATGTTCCTTCTCTTGAGCTCATCTATCCCCCTCAAGAACTTCTCCCATGTCCCCTGGCCCTTCACCCTCTCGTAAATTTCGCGAGGACCATCTAGGCTCGTGACAACTCCTATGTCAAGTCTGGAGATTTTAGAAGCGATATCCTGGCTCAGGAGGGTGAGATTCGTGAATATCGAGGCATTAATCCCTAAGTCAACTGTCTCCTCTAATATCTCCGAGATATCCCTCCTCATGAGAGGCTCCCCTCCAGTGTAATCGATGTACCTGACGCCAGTAGATGCAGCCTCCCTGAGTAGCTTCATTACCTCCTCCCTCCCCAAGGGCCTCTCCCTCAGATAGTGAGTGGAGTAACAGTAGGGGCAATTCAGATTGCATGATGCTGTTATTATCCAGATTAGCCAGCTCGGGCCATCCCCTGTGCTCATTACGATCACCAAAATCGTTCCTCGATATTACGATAATCTATTATAAAAAGTTGTGCTTTAGGAATGCCGTAATAAGCTTGGATTACTTATCGGAGCACTCGATTTTTAGGCTGCCCATCTCTAGCTCGTGATGTCAGCTAGGTTGAGTGAGCTCATGGGTATCCTGAGGAAGTTCGGGGGGCTGGAGGGCTTAATAATATCGGATGCCGTTACATCGGATGGGGAGAGGATAAGTTGCATAGAGGTCAAGATCAGGATTAAGGAGGGAGTTAGGCTCGAGGATCTCTTAGTTCTCCTCAAGATGAACGGTTTCAATGTTGAGAGTTTCTCTAGGAGAGGGCTCAAGGTTAAATTAGTCATCGTGAGTTAGCAGCCCCTCGGGGACGTGCTAAGGGCTGGGGGATGAGGGTCAGAAATATAATGGAGAAACTTGGAATAGATTTTAATGTCGAGGGCTTCCAAATGCTTGCAATTAGCCTGAAAACTATTCTAGAGTATGCTGATGACCTAGATACTCTCTCAGAATGGATCTCCTCGATATTACCCATCGATAAATTAGATCGGGATGAGATAAAGCTCCTCTTATCTGAGGCTGAGAGGATAAAAATATCAGTGAGAGAATGTCAGGAGAGAGTCCAGATGATAATCCCGAGGGAGAGGAGGAAGAGTTTCGCAGTTTATTATACTATACGTCAAGTAGCTGAGCTAATGGCTAAGTTAGCCAAGGATTTCCATGATAGTGAGGAGTTAGTGATAGCTGATCCCTTTCTCGGTAGCGGAATCACGTTGACAGCGGCGATCGATGAGATAAGACCTGAGAGGATTCTGAAGGTATGGGGGATCGAGCCCCTACCTCTACCAGCCTTAATCGCTTACGCCTCCCTCTTACAATCGATGGAGGGTAGGAGAGAAGCTATAGATGTAATAGTAGGTGATTCTTTCAGGGAAGTCCCTTCTCTAGATTTACCGAAAGCCGATATCATCTTAACGAACCCTCCCTTCACTCGTTGGAATCACTTAGAGAGGGGCTACAGAGAATCCCTAATCTCCCTGATGAGGGGGCTCGGTTATGGGAAGTACGTAAGAGGGGAGAGCGGCCTCCAAGTGCTCTCTATGTTCTTGTGCGATCGAGTTCTGAGGAGAGGGGGATTGCTCGTCTCAGTGCTTCCCGCATCTACTTTCTACACGATATACGGGAGGGGGTATAAGTCCTTCCTGAGGGATGAGTACCACTTGCATGCTATATTGGAATCGAGGACTAGAGCATCTCTCTCAGAGGGCAGTGGCTTCAAGGAAGTCATTATAGTAGCATCCAAGGGATCTGATAAGGGACCGACAACTCTCATAAGGTTCGATATGGGAGGTCTCGATATCTCGGATTACCAGAGAGTAGATCTGAACTCCCTCCCTAAGTTCCTAGAGCTCAATTGGTTAGCTCTCTTCGAGAGAGGATTGAGGGATATTTTAGTCAGGATATTCGAGTTAGGGTTGAGGAAGGGGACTCTCGGGTACTGGGGGGAAGTCCTAGGGAAGAATATAGTGAGGGGCATCGAGATTTATGGGCCAGATTTCTTCTTCATCCCTAATAAGTTCTGGAAGATCACTAACGAGAGGGAAGACCACATCGTTATAGAGAATAGTGGGATGGAGCTCGTTATCAGTAAGGAATTCCTAGTGAGGACCTTGAGGAGACCTAGCCTTTACAGTGATAAAATAGGAGTCGATGTGGATAGCTTCATGCTCTCAGTACCTCCCATAGATATCAGCGAGCTCCCGGAGGATCTCCGTATCTACATAGAGTGGGGAGCCGGATCCGGAGCAGCTAAACCAGCTATTAAAGCATACGGGGGCAAGTGGTACAGTCACGTTTACAGACAGATGAGGGTGAAGGATCCCTTTGGGTGCGTTTTCATACCGGACAAAGTGGATCTGCTATTCAGGAGGAGAGGGGTGTTCGCGAATTACAGTGAGGAGGAAGTAGCTGCATCCAAAAACTTTTACATAGTTAGGGATAGGGATTTAGCGAAACCCCTCGTCGGCTGGCTCAACAGCACTTTCTTCATCTCAATACTCGTCTTACTGGGCAGGAGGATATCGGATACATGGACCAGGTTCTTGGAGAGTGATTACCTCGAGCTCCCAGTGATAAACCCCGGTGAAGGAGCTGATGAGATAGCGGAGAGCGTAAGTAAGATGATGGATATGGAGCTCCCCCCTCTATACGATCAAATTGGAGAGGATTACAGGTATGAGCTCGATCTCTCCGTAGCTAAATTCATCGGTATAGAGGACCCGGAGGGGGAGGTTGAGAGGATATACAGTACTCTAATTGATAATATCCGTAACTAGGGCATTCAACTCGTTATTTAAGCCCCTTTAGATGTTTCAAGCCCCGAGCTTACCTCTAATTAGAAGATGAGCGCGGGCTGTCCATCGACCAGTATCGAGGTCCCTCCCGTTGATTTAGAGAATCTGAGCCCCGATCTTGAGTTAGACTGGGAAGATATCGGGGATTCATCTCTCATCCGATCACATCCCTAGCAGCAGGGCCTTTATCGATCCTATTCGAGGGCCAAAGATTTTTACTTAGTGGGGTGAGTGAAACTGACTCCTATGAGGAGCAATATATGGGAGATCTCAGATACTCTCGTCAGAGTGGCTTTAGGTAAGGAGAAGGCTGATCTAGTGATAATAAACTCCACATTCGTCAATGTCAACTCAGGGGAGATCCTCGAGAACTTCGGTGTGGCTATAAAGAGGGATAGAGTAGCTACTATAGGGCAGGTATCCCATACGATAGGCCCGGATACTAAAGTCATTGATGCTGAGGGGATGTACTTAGTCCCCGGATTCTTGGATGCTCACGTCCACGTTGAGAGCAGTATGTTGAGCTTGACTAACTTCGCTAAAGCCGTGCTCCCCAGGGGCACTACTACTGTCTTCATAGATCCCCATGAGATAGCTAACGTCCTGGGATTGGATGGAGTTAGGTTGATGATAGAGGAGTCCAAAGGGCTCCCCCTGAAAGTATTCGTGACAGCTCCTTCATGCGTACCAGCTAATCCTATGTTCGAGACATCAGGAGCTCACTTAGGGGTGAAGGAAGTAGAAGAGATGCTCAGATTGAAGGAGGTCGTAGCTTTAGGTGAGATGATGAACTATCCGGGCGTCCTAGCGACGGATCCCGAGGTGATGGGTAAGATAAATGCAGCTCATAAGATGGGTAAGGTCGTCGAGGGCCATGATGCTGGGCTACTCGGAATAGAGCTCGCAGCTTACTCAGCTTCAGGTATATCATCATCTCACGAGATGACTCGTAAGATAGATGCTATAGAGAGGCTCAGGCTAGGGATGTACGCGTATATGAGGGAGGGCTCTGCTTGGCTAGATGTCAAGGAGACTATAAAAGCTATAACTGAGGCTAAGCTCGATTCTAGGCATGCTTGCCTCGTTACAGATGACAGAGAGGTCGATTCTATAATAAAACAAGGTCACATGGATCATGTAGTTAGGAGAGCTATAGAGGAAGGGTTGGATCCAATTAGGGCGATACAGATGGCTACAATAAACCCGGCTGAGCATTACGGATTGGCTAGGGAGATAGGGAGCGTAGCCCCGAGTAGGTATGCGGATATGCTCTTACTGAAGGACTTAACTAAGGTGTATGTCGATACTGTGATAGCCGATGGCAGGGTGATAGCTAAGGGAGGGAGATTATTAGTGGAGATAAGGGCACCTAGCTATGATGAGAAGTACCTGAGGACAGTGAGATTGCGGAGGAGAGTGGAGGCTAGCGATTTCTCGATAAAAGCCCCTATTAAGGATGGGAGGGTGAAGGTTAGAGTCATAGAGGCTTTAGAGGGTAATGTCCTCACTAAGTGCAGGATAGAGGAGCTCCGCGTGAGGGATTGGGAAGTGCTCCCCGATGCTGGGAGGAGCGTATATAAAGTAGCTGTTTTGGAGAGGCATAAAGCAACTGGAAACATGGGTTTAGGGTTCGTGAAGGGATTCGGCTTCAAGCTGGGGGCAGTGGCTTCGACCGTAGCTCACGATAACCACAACTTGCTCGTCCTGGGGTTGAGGGATGAGGATATGGCTATAGCTGCGAATACGCTAGCTGAAGTGGGAGGGGGTATCGTTACTGTAGATGAGGGGAGGGTGATCTCATTAGTCAAGCTCCCCCTAGCTGGTTTGATGTCAACGGAGGAGCCCGAGAGTGTAGCTGAGGAGTTGGAGAGGGCATATGAGATCTGGAGGGAGAGAGGGTGCGAATGGGTATCTCCCTTCATGACAATGTCCCTCCTAGCGCTGGACGTGCTGCCAGAGCTGAGGATAACTGATAGGGGATTGATAGATACCGTCAACTTCAGGTACGTAGACGTCATTTATCGGGAGTGAGATCGTTCGCTTGAAGGCACGACAGCGAGCCGAGATACTGTCGAGTTAACTCTATCTTGAAAATGATTATTTAGGGCCTCTACTTCAGAGATGCTCTCGCTTCAACTGATCAGAAGATTGCATTACTGAAGTTAAAGTCCTGAGATTCGGAAAACTCCCTCAGATCTTTCAAGTAGTCCCTCCATTCGAGTTGAAAGATCACCCGCTCAAATCCGCAAGAATCCCATGGGGACGAAACGATTATCTAGGATTCCCACAGTATCACTTAACCATGTCGTACAGTGAGCAAGAGCTGGATAGATTGAGCAAGGCCCTGGAGAAGGATTTTAAGCTCCTCCACACACTGAAGTTAATATATGATTATCATTCGAGAGTATTCAAGTGCCCTAAGTGCGGATCCTCTGAGTTAGAGAAGATCTCCTTACTCCAGTACAAATGCAAGCAGTGCGGTTATACCTCAATATATCCATCGTTCTCCCCATCCGATCTCTCACCTAACATACCGTTCTCCCACTTACTGGAGTTAGTGAATTTGGGTATCATAGAGGCAGCCCATGGAGGGAGCAAGGGCATAAGCTATGTCCTCGTCAAACCCGAGCTCGTTAAGAGGGCCCTCGAGGATAGGGGATTCATTGAGGAGCTTCCTAAGATAGAATTGCCCGAGCTCGAGGGTGAATCTGAGTCAGAGGAGTTCGTCAACTTGATATCAGACTTCAGGAATATCGTTAACTTGATTCTAAAGTCAGTGAGGAGCGGAGGCTCCGCCCACTTCCTCCTCCTAGGGCCGAAGATCTCACTCAAGAGCTTAATTATAGAGGAACTCACCAGGATACCTGGTTCCTACTTCTACGTCCCGAGCGCCGATCCATCCTTAGATGAAGTGATCTGGAGCGTTAAGCCCAACCCCCTGATAATATCTAACTTAGATAAGATGAGATCCTCAGTCGATCTATCGACACTAGTGAACTTCATCTCCTCGAACAGAGTATTCGTCAGGAAAGTGGGTGATGTAGTACAGCACAGATCGACTGTGACAGCATCTTCCTCGAGCGAGAGGGGGATACCTAGGGACCTCGTCTCATACTTCATCACTCTCCACCTCCCGCCCATAGAGGATGAGGTATTGAGGAGGAGGATCGTAGCGAAGCTGATCATGGAGAGGAGTGGTAAGAGTGAGAGGTTAGCTAATTACATAGCTGGGAAGTCATCCCTCTTCTCTGATTTCGGTTTCAGGGAGTTCCTCGAGTTAGCTAAGCTCTGCGATAATGAGGATTGTGTAGATAGCGTCGTATCCCTTCTGGTGAAGTATAGTAAACCACCGGAGAGGAGGAGGAGAACAAAGGGTCAAAAATCCTGAGGCTCATTTTAGGGCTGATAGGTAAGCCTCTAGCAACTCCCTGACTCTCTTACCCACTATGAATACGGGCTTTATGCCCCAGGATGTCAGGCTGTATATGACGTCCTCGGGGAATGAGATAGCTATTACGACGCTCACACCCATGTGTTTGAGCCAGGAAGCCAAGCTAGGGCCCCTGTAAGGTAGGAGTGTCGATGCGGGATTCCTTATCACTTCAACCCCCTTCACTTCCCCTCCCTCTACAGTAACTATAGTGAAGAAAGGCGCGTATATCGGCTGGCCGAAGGTGAGGGCATCCAGCCCCTCGGGGCCTTTAGCTGGTATCGCTATCTTCTCCAACTGACGCACCTCCTACGAAGTACGCAAGCCCCTATAAAAAGAATGTATTAAATTTTAAAGGTATCGGAGCAGGGCTCCTGTTGAAAAATCAGCTGTAGAGGGACTTCAGAGCTTCCAATCTCCTCAGTCTCTCCTCTATCCTGGGATGCGTTGAGAATAAGTTCATTATCCTCTCGAAGAGAGAAGGTTCCCTCTCCATATACTCCCTTATCTCACTATAGCTCACTCTCTGAGTCGGATCCGCTATCATCAGGGCCTTCGCCGCTACCAGTTGCTCACCCTTCCTGGGGTCCGTCGCCTTGACTATCCTAACTAGGGCGCTCTGAAGCTTCTCAGCCCCTCTCTCCACTGTCATCGCTGAGTGAGCATCAGCGTAGAACTCCCTGAGCCTGCTCAACCTCAGGGCCAATAGGTAGAGGAGCCACCCTATCAGCATGAGGGCCGAGCCTATCAAGAAGGATGCCCCAGCATTGCTCTCCCTGTCCCTCCCCCCTCCTGAGTACATAGAGCTCAGCATGATCCATCTACCTATCTGTAGGAATATTGATGGCAGGGCTGTAGCTATCATCATGACGTGCATATCACCGTGCTTTATGTGGCCTATCTCATGCCCTATGACAGCTTCGATTTCATCCTCGCTCAGGTTCCTCAGCAGACCATCCGTTACAGCCACTCCGTAACCGAATATCGGGCTCCCGAATGCAAACGCATTCGGAACACCAATCGGAGCTATGTAAAGTTTAGGCGTTGATTTCAACCCACTCTTCCTAGCTAAATATTCTAGGGAGTCGTAGAGCCACGGTATATCGCTCCTGCTCAACTGCCTCAACCCGTACATGGATACCAGTAAGTAAGGAGAGATCATCCACATGAAGGCATTGAAGAGCAAGGCAGCCAGTACTCCGCCTATTAAACCGATGGATGATCCTATTAGCAGTGTGAAGACGAATGTGGATATCACTATTATGAGGGATAGCGTGAAGACCATATCGAGCCTCAAACCGAGGAGCGAGAAACCCCTTCCGGCCATTCACCTCACCACTCATGATTAAGATCGATCGTTTTAAATATATTGCCCTCCTCTCTCAGCGAGAATATGGAAGGGCTGAAGCTTGAATCCGAGGGCCGAGTGAATTTGAGAGCTTCCGGATGTGTTATCTTTAATTTTTGCTTACCGTGAAAATTCAACGTTAGGACAGCCTCTACCTCACTACGCTGAACCCCTCCCAGTCCCCTCTATAGCTCTCCCATCTCACCTCGACCCTCTCGACTTTGGCCAGAGGAGGACCGCGATGGGCCCATTTTATCAACTCCTCCACCTTCTCCCTCTCCCCCTCAACGACAGCCTCGACGCTCCCATCTGGCATGTTCCTAACCCATCCATTGACTCCTAACTCTAAAGCTACTTCTCTCATCGTTGACCTGAAGAAAACACCTTGAACTCTCCCGTATATCCTCAAGTGGGCCCTCACGAGCTCCGGCATCAATAGATCCTCTCATGCCAAGTAAAAAAATTAACTAGTTGGGGTGGCTTGAGCTTGGGAGGATGTGAGCGATTTTATCGACATATCGGAGTAGACTAAGATCATTATGAGTGAAACTAGCTCTAATACAAGGCCTATTATCGCCAGATCCCCGATAAGAGAGAGCAAGGTCCCAGCTATCATGAGTATGCCCGCGTACTTGAAATCAGGATTCAATCCCTGGACCTCCCCCAGCCTCATAACCATAACACCGTAGAGGATCCAGCCTACTAAGTATATTAGGCCGCCTATGAGCGTCACTACCACTATAGGGATCAGACTGAGGAATCTCATCGCAAACTGCCTTCCAATAGTCTCATTAGTCACACCAGGTGGCATCTCAATCGCAGACCTGATCATGGATATCATCTGAGGGAGGAAAGCGAAAAGGATGAGTAATGATACTATGATTATGCAAGCCCCTATTATAGAGAGTATAGCCCCTATCTTACCTATCCCCAGCCTCTCATCATGCCTCTTGAATTCGTTAGATGCCCTGAACCAGAAGTAGAGCGATATTATCCCTACTGCGAGGGCAGCAGCGAATAGTAAGACTGTTGGGATGATACTGGGCATCATCTGCCTCAACATTTCCCTGGGAGTTTCCGCTCTAATGAACATCCTCGGGAGGGATAGCAATATTGGGAGGACTGATATTATGCCCAGGACGTCGGAGAGTATCGATAGTATCGATCCGAGCTTCAGGTCCTTGAGGGCCGATACGAGGCTCGAGTCCGCAGCGCTCATGGTATCACCTGGGTTAGGGGGAGCTCTACCTAATAAACTTTACTTTCTTATAAAAATAGCTTAACTTAATCTCATGTAATTGCTACACGCAGCCAGCTGATCCTCGTCACTAGAATCATGAAGGAGAGAGCCGAGATCCTGTAAAGCAGGATGGAGATCGCGAGGCCCTCTATCCCTAGGGATGACCCTAGGAAGTATATCGATGAGAAGAGTATCGGGATCGATAGCATACTCGCTACTAAGACGGATCTCGGATCCTCCTCGCTCAACCTCCTGGATGAGTATATTGAGTAGAGGGAATCGAATATTATCGCTAGTGATACTATCTTCCCCGCTAAAGCGGACTCTGGATAGAAGTTTGGGAACAGTACCTTGACGAAAATCGGTATGAGGAAGTAACCGGCTATCGATGTGAGGACTGAGAGCGTGAATCCTACCATTTCCTGGGCCTTCGTGGACCTGCCCGATGATCTCATCGGTAGTATATAGCTGCCAAGGGCCGTGGGAATCGCTTGCATAGCTGAGTAGAACTGGAAAGCGAGTTGATAGTGCCCCAAGGCCCTCTCCCCGTAGAGAGAGCCTATGAACACTTTATCGAACCTAGTGCCCAAAGCACCCACTATCCCACTCAAGTAGGAGAGAAGGGAGAAGCGGAAGTAACCGAGGATCCCCTTAATGCCCCTAAATCCGCCCCTGGCCTTTAGGAGCATGGGAATTGAGAATAGTGTGAATGGGAGCGTTATAGAGTAAATAGCTCCATCCAAACCGGATATCGGGACTATCAATATTATCAGAATTATTTGGAGAACTCTAGTGACTGTCTGGAGTATGAAGAAGTCCCTGTATTTGAGATGGCCGAGCCTCTCAGAAGTCAGTAGGATGAAGATGGAGTTGCTGAATATTATCAGTGGTACCGATGGGTGCAAGTTGATGAAGGGCATCCCTAAGATTATGGAGAGTATGGAGGTGAGCAATATCGATGGGGGAAGTATCTCATCCCTCCCCCTCGGGAGATAGGTCCTTAGCGTTACGTTGAACCCGAGCAATGTGAAAGTAGAGAGGAAGGCCCCCAGGGAGAGTATGTAATTGGCTCTACCGTAATCACTCACAGGGAGGACTCCTGCGAGCAATATCCAGATAATCGAGCCTATCAGAACGGATGATATGTTACCAGCTATCACCATCACCATACTCTCCTGTCCGAATGCCTCAGCGATCCCTTTCATGAGACCCCCTCGGGCTTATCAGTCTATAAATAAAACTCCAGCTCGACTCCCTGTCCTGTGCTTCATTTTTAAGCCTTCTCTATTATGCAGAAATTTTATTTGAATGTATTCTAATAATAAGATATTTGTTAGAAGATTATTTTTTTATCTTAATTATTTACATTTTGGTGTCGATACGCAAGCCTGAACGCTTTTAGCCTCTCCTCCCTCCCCCTAGCTATGACATGCTTCAAACCCATAGGCTTCTTCAGGACAGGGGCTTCGAGGGAGGAAGTTAAGGAGAGCTTCGATGGCGTCGAAGGGTACATAGAGATCTTGGAGGAATACAGGGATGGTCTAATAGGGCTGAGGGGTTTCTCTCACATCTTCGTCATATCTTATTTGCATGAGGTCCCCGAGGAGAGCAGAGCTACTCTCATCGTCAGGCCTAAGAGGTTCCTGAGGCTCGGGCTCGAGGCTCCTGAAGTAGGTGTCTTCGCGACGGATTCCCCCCACAGGCCTAATCCCATAGGGCTCCATTTAGTGAGAGTTAAGGAGATTTCTGATGGGAGGATATACGTTTCCAATATGGATGCTTATGACGGGACCCCTGTCCTAGATATAAAGCCTTATACTATATCTAGGATCGTCAGGGACCCCTCATTCCCCGATTGGTACTCGGAACTAATGAAGAGGGGGTTTGAATGAGTTACGCCGCTGTAGGCCATATAACTGTAGATGAGATTGATAGAGTTAGGATAGGCGGTAGCGTGGTTTACGGCTCCCTATTCGCTACTGGACTAGGGATGAGGGCTTCTATAGTATCCAGAGTTGGGAGGGACATGCCTGAGGAGTTCCTCGCTAAGCTAGAGGAGGAGGGCGTGGATACCTCGAGAGTGAAGAGATCTTGCGAGAGGACCACTAGGTTCTCGATAGGCAAGGGCTCATATCCCCTCTCCCTATCATCCCGTTGCGATAATATTTCAATAGATGATCTAAGCTCTTTAGATGCCGATATAATACATTTAGGCCCTGTGGCTAATGAGATAAGCAAGGATGTAGCTCTTGAAGCCATTAAGATCTCCAGAATAGTTTTGCTGGACCTACAGGGGATATTGAGAGTATTCGATAATGGAATAAAGCTTTCCAGAGGCTATTTAGATGAATTCCTCGATTTAGAGGTCGTAGTTCATTTGAACGATCTCGAAGCTATTGCCGCGACTGGTGAGGATGTGATGGGGGCTTTGAAAGAGTTATCCAGGCACTTCCCGATAGTGGCTATAACGTTAGGGAGGCGAGGGGCCCTATTCAGCTTCCCTGAGGGTATCTTATATGCTGAAGCCCCGGAAGTTGATGCTAAGGATGAGGTTGGAGCTGGGGACGTGTTCTCAGCAGCCCTAGGCATAGCTCTATTCAGGGGCCTAGATCCCGAGGATTCAGCCAAGTTCTCCGTAGCATCAGCTACAGCTTCTACTCTTTACGAGGGACCTTGTAAGATAGATGGGAGCTTAATAAATGAGCTAGAGGGCTCAGTTAACGTGACTTGGTTAGAGGGATAGGATGAAGCGTTTGATAATAACTCATGGAGATGTAGATGGGATCCTGAGCGCAGTTATAGCTATCAGGAGGCTCGGAGAATCTGAATTGAAGTTTTCCGGTCCTAGTTCTATAGATAAAACTCTCTCGAAGGTCAAGGGAGTCGGTGAGCTCCTAATACTCGATATAGGGCTGAATAAATCGAAGTTGGAGGGGGTGGAGGCTGAGCTCAGGAGGTTGATAAGTTCCGGCTGCAGGGTCTATTGGTGCGATCACCATAGATGGGATGATGAGAGCTCCTCTAGGTTATCGGAGCTCATAGAACTGAGGCTCGAGCCATCTCAGAGCAATGCTAGGCTAGTTCTGGAGTGGTTGGGTGGTGGGGATTTCGAGAGGGAATTAGTTGAGATAGCTGATGATGCCGATACGGGCAGATATACGCTGGATATCTCCAAAGTATATAACGCGATCTCCACTAATGAGAGAATGAAAGCCAGGCTGATTAGGAGGTTGGTGGAAGGGTATTTAATAGATGAGGAGTTGGAGAGTTTCGGTAGGAAGAAGCTCCTCTCCATAGAGTCCCGTGTCAGGGAGGCAATGAAGGGAGTTAGGATAGAGGGGACTAGTGAGGGCAGGAGGTTCTGCGTTATAGATATCAGAGCTGGAGGTCCGGGGTCTCTAATAGCTAGGAAAGCTAGTGAGGATCTAGGGGCGGATTTCTGCTTCGTTTTCAATTGTAAGAGGTTCTCCCTATACGCTGGGAGAAGGAGGGAAATCGATCTCAGGATTATATGCGAGAGTTACGGTGGAGGAGGCCATCCATACGCATGCGGAGGTAGGATTGAGCTTCCCTTCCTGAAGAGGTTAGCTTGCAGGCTCCTATGGAGGTTCTACTTGCCTAAAGAGATTGAGAGTATTATAGAGCATATAAAGTCCTCGCTCTGAAGCTCAGCTTTTTATCCTTCAGGGGGGGAGTTCCCTTATGAGGTTCCACGGTATAATACCTCCTCATGTCACCCCCTTCACTCAGGAAGGGGATCTGGATCTCAGATCTCTCGAAAAGCTCCTCGATTTCTGGCTGGGAGCTAAAGTTCATGGATTAGCTACTTGCGCGAGCAACGGGGAGGGGCCTCTCCTCGATGAGGAGGAGAGGGGCGAGGTCCTGAGGGCCGTCATAGATAAAGTGGGGGGACAGGTGCCAGTGATAGCTGGCGTGAGCAGCCCATCTACTAGAGCCCTCATGAGGCAGATACAGATGGCTGAGAGGATAGGGGCCGATGCAGTCCTCTTGACCCCTCCCTATTACTTCAAACCGAGCCCGAGGGAGCTCTTAGAACATTACACTCTCATCCTCAAGTCCTTCAGCATCCCCATGCTCTTATACAATGTGACGAAGTTCGTCGGTTACGATATACCGATAGATATCGTAGCGAAGCTCTCCGATTTCGATAACTTCGCGGGCATAAAGGAGTCCAGCGGTTTAATATGGAGGATCTCAGAACTCATCAGGTTGATTGGGGGTAAGAAATCAGTTCTAGCTGGGACTGGGGATGTCCTCCTCGATACCTTAGTCTTAGGAGGTGATGGGGGAATAGTGGCTGTCTCTATATTCGCCCCCGAGCTAGCGGTCGAGCTCTACAATTCCTTCATGGCCGGCGATCTGAAGAGGGCTTCTAAGATCCAGCTGACCCTCACTATGTTGAATGAAGTTATAGTGAAGAAGTACAATCAGCTAAGCGCTACTAAAGAAGCCTTGAGGCTGAGGGGCCTTCCGGGAGGTTTCGCTAGGATGCCATCTCAACCTCTATCAGAGGGGGAGAGGGAAGAAGTTAAGAACGCCCTAAAGTTAGCTGGTCTGATCTGATCACCAAACTTTAGTACCTACCGGTACCTCATCGGGCACCTCTATCAAGTGCACCCTACCGCTATCTTCCTCAGCTAGCAATAGCATCCCCTGGCTCTCAACTCCCATCATCCTCTTTGGCTTCAAATTGAGGACGAATATCATCTTTTTACCAATTAAGGTTTCAGGATCTACTTGGTCAGCTATCCCAGTCACTATCGTCCTTCTCTCGCTCCCGAAATCGACATCCAACTTTATCAGCTTCTTAGAGCCGGATACTCTTTCGGCTGCCAGCACCTTCCCCACCCTGAGATCGAACTTCCAGAACTCCTCCACATCGAACATGAGATCACCTCGGCAGGATAACTATCTTTCCAAACATCTCGCTCCTCTCCATCCTCTCATGAGCCTTCCTAACTTCCTCAAGCTTGAATACAGAATCTATGACTGGTTTGAGCTTCCCCCTCTCGAAGAACTTCAGTACTTCTATCAGCTCAGCCCTGCTCCCCATGTAAGAGCCTAATATCCGGAGCTGCTTAGAGAAGACGTATCTTACATCTATATTCGCTTGCTCACCTGAAGTAGCTCCCACGCTGACCATCCTGCCCCCCACCCTCAAGCACTTGAGACTGCTCATCCAAGTCTCGCTACCCACTGAGTCTACGACTACATCCACTCCCTCTCCAGTGAGTTCCTTCACTCTAGCGATGACACCCTCCTTCTTCCTGTTTATCACGTGATCCGCCCCTATCTTATAAGCCCTCTCTACCTTCCAATCATCCCCAACAGTTGCTATAACTTTGGCTCCGAGGAGCTTCGCTATCTGTATCGATGATATGCCTATGCCACTCCCAGCACCCCATATGAGGACCCACTCATCTTCCCTCACATCAGCGAGAGTCCTGAGCATGTGCCAAGATGTGAGGAAGACTAAAGGAACTGATGCCGCTTCTTCGAAACTCAGACTCGCTGGCTTCTTGAGTATCGCCCTCTCAGGATGTGATGTCAGCTCAGCGTAACCACCATCGACGTGGTAGCCGGGCATCTTATACTGCTTGCACATACTCTCCCTACCGCTCAAGCAGTACTCGCACTTCCCGCAGCCGTAACCGGGGGAGACTATGACCTCCTCCCCAACCTTGACATCGCTCACGCCACTCCCAACTTCCTTAACGATGCCCGAGATATCCGAGCCCAGTATCCTCGGTAGAGTCGCCCCTCTCACTCCTTTCCTCACCCAGATGTCTAAATGATTCATAGCGACTGCTTTGACCTCAACTAGGACGTCATTAGGGCCTATCTTAGGGTCAGGATAATCCTCCTCGAACTCCAGTACCTCGGGACCCCCGTGCTCGCGTATCACCACAGCCCTCAATAGCGACCCCTAGATCCATGAGGGGGATCTATTAAACCTCATAGGTAGGGGTAGAGGGCCCCTATGACTAGGAGTATGAGTAGTGCGAGGAGGACCCATTTGATTAGCCCCGCTGCTTTCTCTATGAGCACTATGAATATCATGAGCTCTATTATGAAAGTCATAGCGTTAGCGGCATCTCCCTTTATGCCTATCTGATTCATTATGGGCACTATTATCGCTTTGAAGAGTTGATCGAGCCAGCTCGCTAACTTCAATACGATCTCTATTATGAACTTCACAGCTGAGACGAGATCCGAGCTCCCCTCCAACATCGGGTAACCACTTACCGATACATAAATAAAGGTTCCGCTCGTTCAGGCATCAGCCTCTTGCTCATCAGATGCCTCCTCGGAGCATATCCCATCCTCTCATACCACTCAATTGCCTCTAAATTATCCGCCTCGACTGCTAGCATGACCTCCTTGACCCCCCACTCCCTGCAGGTCTCCTCAGCCATCCGGAGTAGCTTGCTCCCTATCCCCTTCCCCCTCAGGTCCTCTCTAACTTCTATATCGTATATGTAGCCCACGGGTACGAAGTGGACCGTATCTATCCTCATGCCAACCCAGACAACTCCCACTATCTCGCCGTCAGCGTAAGCAGCTATCATCCTGTTCCTCATGTTAGCTCTGTAGAGCGAGTACACTACCTCCCTATGCCTCCTCAGATAACCCTCGTATCCAAGTTCCATCTTCTCCTCATCAGTTAGGAAATCCCAGCTTATCTTAGCATCGAATTTTATGTATTCCTCTATCTCCTCAGGCCCCAGATCCCTAAACTCTATCGCTACAGCCCCAATTCCTCTCTCCCTACTCTTACCCACTTCCCATCCCTCAGAATGGAATATCCATTCACATATTCCTCAATTATATTAAAAACTTTTCTTCTTAGCTCAGGATATGGAATATGATCTATCCTAGCAGTTACATCGTTGAACCTCACTGTCTCCACTTCGGGATGAGGACGGGCCCTGGGGAGCTTAACCCCGAGCCTCTCGCTCATGAGGTACAGTGAGTGCTCTAACTCATCCTCATCCAACCTGTACTTCCCAGTTTCAACGTGCTCCACTATGTCGCTCAGCTCATCCCCGTAACCTATCATCTTCGGATCTATCCCATTAGCCAGCAGGAAGATCCTTATCCCTATGCATTTATTACAGCTCCCGCATGGCCTCAGCTCCCCGCTAGCATACCTAGGAGTATGGCAGCTCATCTGAAGCTTCATGATATCTTTATACCTCCTGTAGAGGATTCTCTGTACTATCAATCCGGAGATAGATCTTATTGGGGACCATTGCTTTATTCCAAGCCCCCTCTCCTTGAACCAATTCGTCATGTAATCCTCGAAATCTTGGGATTGGTCGTAAACCGCGTTATAATGCTTTATCCCCTTGAAATAAGAGGGAACTGAGGATGGATCATCGTACTCGTTCCCGAAGATTATGTTCCCTATACCCCTCCTCATCATGATCGGGAGGAAGGAGAAAGCCCAGTGCTCGAACCAGAAGAGCCTTATCGGATATATCTCCTTCGTCTTCTTCCTGAAACCTTTGACGAGGATCCTCATGTTCGACTCTATGAAGTTGAATAATCTATCTACGTTGCTCCAGACCCTGCTCGTCCTCGGTTCCTCAGCCCTGAAGTACCTGTATGCCTTCAGTGAGACGTGCCAGTGCCTCCCGCTCTCATTGAAGAAGAAGGGATGGACTTCGCACCCAGCTTCCTTCAGGAGCATGAAGGAGAGGAGGCTATCTTTCCCCCCGGAGACCATGACACCGCATTTCAACTCATCCCCCGAGTAATCGAGGACCGTAGATCCTATCTTAGCATTAACTTCAGCTTTCGGGCTAGCATCCTCGGGCCTCAAGCTCTCGGGATCCGGTATGAACTCATCCTTGATGAGACCGGTCCTCTTGACTATCCTATTGACGAATATATCCCTAGCAGTTATCTCGCTCATATCCATGAAGAACTTTAAGTCTAACTCGTTTATTGGGAATTCTATATCAATTTCTTTCGTAAATAATGTGTAATTTATCGCGGGAACTATGCTTATCAACGCTGCTATCTCCTCGATACCCTCTATATCCCTTATACTCCCCTCGTACACCTCCATGAGATCGTACTCCCTCCTGACGCCGTCTACCTCTAGCTCATAAGTAGCTAGTATAGCTCTATCCTTCACCCTCAGGTTCCCTATCCTTATCTTATCGAAGCAGATGAGGTTCAACCCTCCACCTCCTTGACTATAGCATCGACTATCCTACCCACGCCATGGATCAGGGGAGCGCACGCCACTATTCCGTACTTGGCCTCCACTTCCTTGACGTAACTCTCCACAGCATCCTCGCTCATCCCTTCTGTGTTTATAGTGATAGCTAGAGGCTTCTTATCCGTCATGACTTCTATTAAGCGTATGTACTTCTCCAATGGTGGCATCGGGAACTCCGGGAAGTCCTCTAGATGCTTCCTCCCAGGTGCGTGCTGCAGCACTATAGCGTTAGGCGTTAGTAAATTCACTATCTCGAAGCTACCTGGGAACGCCGGATGCAGCAATGAACCCTGGCCGGGGACCACTATTACCTTGGGCCTCTCCTCGACGTAAGCCCTCCAGACCTCGTGCTCCAATCCTCCTGGTATGAAATCGTTTATCATAGCATCCAACACTATCCCATATTTAGCTCCCTGCATCCAAGCGGTCTGACCCGTCCCGATGAAAACTGCCTTTATACCCCTCTTATTGAGCTCATCTACTATCATCCAAGCCGTCGTCCTCTTCCCTATGCAAGCATCAGTCCCCAAGATCACTACTCTGTAAGAATCCACTTCCCTTATCTTCCCAGTATAGAAAAGCTTCATCTTCTGATAGATCTTCCTGACATCTATTATCTCGACTCCTCTCTCTTTAGATATCTTTGAGAACTCTGGATCATCGCTCAGGAACTCGTGGAGCCCCGATACTATGTTGAGCCCCCTCTCTATGGCTTCCCTAATGTAGCCCCTGTAATCGGGTGGTAGCATTCCTCCCGCTGTAGCCACACCGACTATCAGCACTTTGATATTAGGCCTCTCACTCAGAGCTTCATCCAAGCTCCTATAGATCTTTATGCCCCTCCTCTTCCCATCCAGCACTTCACCAGCGTCCATCCCAGCGAACTTACTGTCTATCACACCGACTATCCTGTACCTCATGGACTTCCTGACGAGGCCGTGAGCTGTCTTAGCATCGGAAGTATCGTATCTTCCCTCAGCTAATATCAGGGCTTCTGGGACTTCAGAACCTCCTCCCTGTGACGACTGCCACTGCATTCTCGAAATATCCCCCGAACTCTAGATATCTCTCTATAGCCCCTAAGGAGGAGGAAGACGCTGGAAGAGGGTCTATACCTTCCATTCTAAGCTCCTCAGAGAGTTGAAGCAGTTCATCATCGTAGAATTCGAAAGCTAGACCACCGCTCCTCCTTATAGCTTCCAGAGCGTACTCACCATCGAAAGCCTTTATCGAGACCAATGGCTCATTATACTCAGTTTCCCTCACTTCATCCTCCCTCAGGGGGACTAGTTCCTCAGAGCCCCTCCTCAGAGTTTCAGCTATCTGATTCCCCAGTCTCGTAGTCGCCCCTAGCATCACTGGGAGCTTCCTAGAGATCCCCATATCCAGCATCTCGCGGAAGCCCATGTAGATCCCAGCTAGAGTGGTGCCGTTTCCCATTGGGACGGAGACTAAATCAGGGACTGAGCCCAGGGCTGCTACTATCTCATAAGCGATAGCCTTGAATGACTCGAGAGCCACTCTGCCGTTAACGCTCCCCGGATTGGAATCGTAGTATCCATATTTCATAGCATCTAGCACGCTCCTCTCCACAGCGTCCTCGTAACTACCATCTACGTAAACTATCTCAGCATTGTACTTCCTCATCTCCCTAATCCTACCATTGGTGTAACGCGATGGTACATATATCACGGCCCTAATCCCGTGGAGGTTAGCGAAGTAAGCTAGGGAGACCCCGAAGTTACCGCAGGTGCCCACGGTCACAGTATCGTATCCCTGCTCTATAGCCCTCCTCACGTGCACGTAAGCCGCTCTGTCCTTTTGGGTCCCCGTGGGGTTGTTTCCCTCCCATTTGATGTATATCTTCCTCCATCCACGAGCTATCGGGATTTTCCTCGCTCTAAAAAGAGTCCTGGGGAACTTGAACTCCTCAAGCAAGGTCGCCCGCTGGACCATCTCCATGACTCAACTTCGGATCTCGTGGATCCATTGTTATAAAGGTTTTCTAGACGGATTCGATGCTAATGGAGTGGCACCATATTGCCCAGCGGAGTTGAATTTAAATCTAAGTGAGTTACGCTCTTGAAAGGTAAAGTGGGCATGAGGAACGGGAGGCTAGAGTCTCCTTACATCTCCGTCAGGCTTTTGAGCTCCCTAAAGGGTTTTTTCACATTGAAGGAACTTGAATCGAAGCTAGGAATACCTTATCAAGTCATATGGCGATACATAAGTCTCAAGAGCACGCCGGAGAAGACCACAGCTAGGAAGATAATAGAGAGGATAGAGAGCTTGAATCTAATAGAGGAAGCGCTCAAGAGGAATCTGAGGGTAAACAGGTATAATTATATAGAGTCTTGGAGGTTTATGAGCAACTATAAGTTCTTGGAGCTCATGGGCTATGTGATATCGAGTTTCGTCGGGGATGAGGAAGTCAACGTGATAATATCCCCGCAGGGGTCATTCCCCCTAGCCTTAATTGCTAGCGATTGGCTCAGAGCGAAGGCTTTAAGCTGTATGGAGCATGTTAACCTCTCTTTAGAGTCTTACTTGAGGAGCTCATACGTCTCACTCGATAGAGGGGCTGTCGTCGAGCTATACGTACCTAGTCAGATAGGGGTGGGTGATAAAGTGATCTTAGTGAGGGACATAGTGAAGAACTTGGAATCCCTGGAGGCTATAATGGATATAGTGAGCGATGCGGGAGCTAAGTTATGGGGGGTCTTCTCAGTGATCTCAGTATCCGATGAATGGGAGAAAAAGCTGGATGACCTCGGCATAGGAAAAAGGATGGCTTTTTACAAGATGCCTCGATAGTTCAGAACTCCTCTTCCTCCTCCCACTCTTCCTCCTCTTCCCACTCCTCTTCCTCCTCTTCCCATTCCTCCTCTTCTTCTTCAGGCACTGGCTCCAAGTAGAGTTTCTTGCCCTTCTTCATGACGACGAGTAGAGCACCGCACTCAGGGCATCTGACCTCATCGCCCTCTTCTACATCCTCTATATCGAATACAGCTCCGCATACGGGACATTCGAACTCCATAGGGTCACCCCCGACCCAAGCTCGTAAGCCCATTAAAAAGTTAATTAAACATAAGAGAATTTATGAAGTTACAGCAGAACTATACAATATAAGGACTCCTGACTCATAATAGAAAATTTTTCTTTACAAATTTGAGTCTTTATATTAAATATATTCATGATTTTATTACTGAGAAAATTAAAAATTCTCTTAATTTATCCTATATTCTCTAAATTTTATTAAAGAAAGATCTCGTTATAATTCATTAAATTTTAATTGCTAATCATTTGGAGTAAAAGTCGTGATGAATATGCCGCCTTGGAGTTCTCACGCGGGCAGCTAGTGTTTTATCACACCCACTATATGTAAGTTTAGCATGGAGGTCGTGAGGAAGGAGTTGATAGGTGGGGAAGGCCTAATTTACCTAGCTACGAGAGTGTCTAGGAGTACTGGGGGTCCGGAGGAAATAGCTGAGGAGCTTAATGATAGGGAGAGAGTCAGGAGGCTCCTATCGAACGTCATAAGGATGGGGCATCATTCTGTCTTGGAGCACAGCTTGATAAGGCTATGGGTAGATTGCGATCATCAAGAACTACTGAGGCTCCTCATAAATCATAAATACGTTGAGGTAACTCTAGGAAACCCCAGCTTGATCTCCCTCAATCCAAGGACAGCTATAGAGCTCCTAGATAGCGAAGCTAGGGTCATAGGCCTCGAGGCCATAAGGGAGCTCCCCATGATATCCCGCATCCTCGGTATAGAATCCGAAGCTGAGCCGATGCTCTCAGTCGAGATGGAGAAGTTGAGCGATGAGCCCCTGATGTACAGCTTCCTTAAGTCCCCCCATGAGGACCCCAGGCATGGTTTCTATGCGTTCTGGATCGAGATGTCCAGGGTCGCCTCGCATCAATTCGTCAGGCATAGGAGACTAAGCTTCACCCAGAGATCAGGGAGGGTGACGAGACCTGAGGGCTTCATATTCCCGGATCTGAGTGAAGATGCTTTGAAGTTAATGAGGGAGCACGCTGAGATGAGCATTAAGCTATATGAGAGGCTCCTGAGTATGGGGGTGAGGATGGAAGATGCTAGGTACATACTCCCATCAGCATTGAGGACAGCCATCTTCGTCAGCGGGAGGCAATCCGACTGGCACCATTTCCTGAAGCTCAGGCTGGATAGATCAGCTCAAGCGGAGATAAGGAGGATAGCTGAGATAATAGCTAGCGTCATCGATCCAAGAACTCTGTCAAATCTCTCCCTCTGATCTCCTCCAAGAGCTTATTTATCGTCGCCCACTTCCACCTCACTTGATCCCTGGGGAACTCAGCCCCCTTGAGGATAATCTTAATCGCTTCCCTCGTCTTAGGATCTCCCGGATATCCTGAGCCTATATCGATCCCAGTCAGCTCGCTCAACTCCCTGATCCTCCTGTCCCTCTCCACTTTAGCTATTATGGAGGCCGAAGCTACTTGGACATATTTGGAGTCGGCCTTATTCTCAGCTATTATTTTAACGCTCAAATCCCCCAGGAATCCCCTCAATACCTCTGAGAACTTCCTGCAGTTCCTCATCGGCGAATCAACTATGGCTCTAGCGGGCCTGAGCTCCCTTATCAACTCTGACATCACTTCAGCTTCGAGTAAATTGAGCATATTCTTAGAGACAGCTTCATCTATCCTCTTAGGCTCGATTACCTTTATTAAATATGATTCAGCGCTCTCAATTATCATTGGGAAGAGCTCCTCCCTCCTCTCAGCACTCAAGAGCTTCGAATCAGTGACTCCCATTTCCCTCAGCCTCTTGGCTTCCCTCCTCTTCAGGATAACAGCTGCCACGACCATAGGCCCTATCACCGGGCCCCTCCCAGCTTCATCTATCCCCATCGACAGGGAGCCCACCCCTCAATTTCCCCTAGCGATGCTCTCTCAACTATAAGAGCTCACGAGCTCCTCGAACCTATCCCTCACCGGGAGGTAGATACGCTCATAGAACTTCCTCTGATCGAGTAGGAAGTCCGCTGGGAAGGATCTCAAGTAATTCAGGGCAGCTTTCCATGCCCTATCGTACGGGACTACTTCCTCTATCCTCCTCGCTACTTGCTCATCGTAATCTTCAGGCCTCTGGACCTCATCCCCTATTATGAAGAGACCCTCCTCGTTCACGTAAGCTCTCTCATCCCCGAGTTGCTCGATCCCCCTAGCGGCCCTGGGTATCGAGGGAGCTGATGCGCCCGCAGCCCTGTGTGTGCGAACTTTCCCTCCCGATCTCTTCGCCCAAGCGTAAAATATAGCTCTGTTCAGCCCGAAGGATTTCGCTCTCTCGAGATCTCCCTTTAGGAGGAAGTACCTAGCTGCTTGCAGGAGAGCCATAACCTGGAACCTTCCCACCTTCCCCCGCATCTCAGTTATATGGTGTTACACAAACTAATACTTTATCCCCAACCTGGGCAGCTCTATACTGACCGCTACAGCTGCTCTCCCTCTTATCTCCACTTCCACAACTACCTCCTCCCCTATCATCCCCCTGAGCCTCTCCAGTACTTGATGCCACTTATATCCACCTTCATAATCCCCCCTCAGCTCGAAGGCCTCATCTCCTCCCTCAGTCTCCACGACTATTATCCTAGAGCCAACTTCCTTCAACTTACCCCTCACTACGTAGCCACTCTCCTCCGGTCTGTATATCAGGGGATGGCGGCCAAGATCATAGCTATTGAGATCACTAGGATTAGCTTCTTCATGAGAACAGCCCCCTAGCCAGGACTTTCAGGGATCTGAAGTTGAAGTATATGTGAATTAGGGATGATCCAGAGAGAGCGAATGCGAAGATATCATACCAGTAACGCCAGACCCTCTGCTCATGAAGATTATGAACTCATGAGCCCTTCCAGATGGGGTGAAGTAGAGGACGAGCCCGCTTATGAAGAGGAGTATCCCCAGGACTAATTGAGCTATGCTCACTATAGCCCTGAGCTTGGGTTCCCCACTCATAATAAAAATAAAATTGGAGAGCTATCCTAAAATAAAAAAGATAAGTCCCTAATCGGCTTGAGCTATCTTCATCGGGACTATCTTCTCAGGCCACTCCCCAGTCCTGAGGTACTCATCTATAGCCATAGCTGCCCTCTTTCCATCCCCCATCGCCAGCACTACAGTGGCCTCTCCCCTTATCGCATCCCCTCCAGCGAATACCCCTCTCAACGTAGTCCTGTACTTCTCATCAACTATTATC
Source organism: Candidatus Korarchaeum sp. (assembly GCA_020833055.1). GTDB lineage: Archaea > Korarchaeota > Korarchaeia > Korarchaeales > Korarchaeaceae > Korarchaeum. Next base: position 87,285 of record JAJHQZ010000004.1, read on the forward strand.
GTGCCGTTCTTCGATACCTCTAGCTCTGGGACATCTTGGTAGAGTATCCTGTTGGGCCTCTGCCCTATCGCTATCACTACGGCATCGACCTCTAGATCGAACTCACTCCCGGGTATCGGGATGGGCCTCCTCCTCCCTGTCTCATCCGGCTCGCCCAACTCGTTCCTTATCAGCGTTACTGCCCTCACCCACCCGTTCTCATCGCACTTGAAGGCGACTGGATTTACTAAGAACATGAACTTGACCCCTTCCTCTTCAGCTTCTTCAATCTCCTCAATTATAGCTGGCATCAATTCCCTAGTCCTCCTGTAGAGTATGTAAACTTCCTCATATCCTATCCTGAGGCCGCACCTCGCTGCATCCATAGCGGTATTTCCCCCTCCTATTACAGCGAGCCTCTTCCCCCTCTTAATGGGGGTATCGTATTCTGGGAATAGGTGAGCTTTCATCAAGTTGACCCTGATCAGGAACTCGTTAGCTGAGTATATACCGAGGCAGTTGACTCCGGGCACGCTCAGGAAGTTAGAAGTACCAGCTCCTGTCCCCAAGAAGACAGCATCGAATTCCTCGAGGAGATCGTAGAGGGAGATAGTCTTCCCTACCACTACGTCCGTATATATCTTGACTCCCATGCTCTCCAAGAACCCGATCTCATACTTCACTACCTCCTTCGGAAGCCTGAACTCCGGGATCCCGTAAACTAGGACGCCTCCAGGCTCATGCAGAGCCTCATATATGACTACTTCATGACCCATCTTCCTCAAATCAGCTGCAACAGTGAGTCCAGCTGGACCTGAGCCTACTACAGCTACCCTCTTCCCAGTCGGAGGCGCTATCTCCACTTCGGGCCTTATACCGTGCTCCCTAGCGTAATCAGCTACGAACCTATGGAGCTTCCCTATGTTTATCTTATCCCCGAGCTTCCCCATTATACAGTTCACCTGGCAAGGTTGCGGACAGACCCTTCCAGTTATCCCGGGAAGCCAGTTCGTCTCAATTATGACATCTAGAGCCCCCTTCATATCTCCCTCCACTATCTTCTTTATGAATCCCGGGATGTCCATGTGGATCGGGCAATCTCTGATGCAAGGAGCGACTTTCACGTGACATTGAAGACATCTAGAGGCCTCCTCAATAGCTTGCTCTAAGCTGTAGCCTAAGGACACTTCATTGAAATTGTGTATCCTCACATGAGGATCTTGCTCCGGGACCGGGACCCTCACCTTCTTCACTTCCCTCCTCCCCGCGCTCATCTTCTCACCACACCCATTTGGAGGAACCTCTCAAGCGCTAACTTCTCCTCCTCCCTATAGTGAGCTAATCTCTTCATCAACTCGTCGAAATCAACCTGATTTGCATCGAAATTTGGACCATCAACGCATGCGAATACAATCCGTCCTCCTACAGTTACTCTGCAAGCTCCACACATCCCAGTACCATCCACCATTATGGGATTCAGGCTAGCGTGAGTCTTTATCCCGTACTTCTTAGTTATGTCAGCAACTCTCTTCATCATTATGACTGGACCCGCTGTGAAGACGTAATCCACCTTCCTACCGGACTCCAGTAGCTCGCTCAGAACATCTGTAGTGAACCCCTTCCTCACGTAGCTCCCATCATCCGTAGTTATGAGGAGTTCGTCGCTGACCTCCCTGAATTCATCCTCTAGGATCACTGATTGTTTGTTCCTGAACCCTAATATACTGATAACGTAGTTACCAGCTTCCTTCAGAGCTTTAGTGATGGAATATCCCACAGGAGCCCCTACACCCTCACTGACGATTACAGATGTCCCGAAGTTCTCTATATGAGCCGGTTTTCCCAAGGGGCCGACGACATCTGCTATCTTATCCCCTATACCGTAAGTCCCGAGCTCGTACGTCGTCTTTCCGACCTCTTGAAAGACAACCTCTATGGTCCCTTCCTCCTTATCCCACTTGAAGAGAGTTAGAGGGACCCTCTCCCCTCTCTCATGCGATCTGATTACTACGAACTGTCCTGGTTTCGCATTCCTAGCTACGAGAGGGGCCTTCACCTTGATCCACTTTATGTTGGGCGCCAGCTCCCTCTTTCCAACTATCTCGAACATGAGAATCCCCTGGCTTATCATCAAAACATAAAAAATAAAAATTTGTGCCTTTTACTATCAGATGAAGAGCTAATTGAATTTTACATTATTGCTGATATATGAATATAAAATTTATATTTTAAGAGGGATATTTAAAATTAATTTAAATATTATTGTAGTGTAACAAGTTGGATGAAAAATATCCAGTCATGAAGAGCGTATTTCGACCTTAATGAGTTCTAATGATGAATTCGTGGATGCATAGCGAGAGGATTAGGGGATTATCCGAGATCGCTATCGGGAGAGCTCTTAGAGATTGGGCATTCATAGAGAGCCGAAGGAAGCTTTATAATAAAATAATCGCTAACGAGTTGAGGGATCGTGGGAAGGAGATCCCAAGTTTTTATGTTTAATACTACTGACTTCTGATGATTCTCTTCACAACTGTTGACATGATCATCTCGATCTCCTCGGAGTCGATTGTATCTCTAAATCACGAAGCTTTCAGTTCTGTGAAAGTGATTGAAGCACATTCGTACGAGAGTATTGTAGATCATTATTCATAAATCTATCGTATTGGAGTTATTTTTATATATCTACTTAACAGATTTATTTATTATCTTCGAGGTATTAGTACCATTGGGTTTATCTGATAGGACTGTACGATCCCCTCGGTGGCTCTATGTCCTTCAGGGGGATAATAACTCCATTGATAACACCTTTCAATGAGAAGCTCGAGATAGATTTCGATGCTTTGAGGTGGCTCGCGCACCATCAGTTGAGAGGAGGTGTTCATGGCATCTTCCCGAACTCGACCACAGGGGAGTTCGTCCATCTGGAAAGGGAGGAAGCGATAAGGCTTACTGGAGCGTTGATAGAGGAAGTCGGTGGGAAGATCTGGGTTATACCTGGGATAAGCCATAATTCTACGGATAAAGCTGTTGAGCTAGGCAATATTTTCAAGGATATGGGCGTTGATGGAGTTATAGTCACCCCTCCATTCTTCTTCAAGATAGATGTTAGGAAACTGAAGCTGCACTTCTCTAGGATAGCTGATAGAGTGGATTTACCGATAATAATTTACAATATACCCTCTCTCACCGGCATAAATGTTCCTATAGAACTCTACATCGAGTTAGCTCAAGAACATAACAATATCGCGGGAGCTAAAGTCACTTACGATAGCTTCTCCTACTTGAGGAGATTGATCCAGGGGATAAAATCCGTCAGGAAGGACTTCTCAGTGCTAACTGGGATGGACGATCTGCTCCTCTTCAATTTGATGATGGGAGGGGATGGGGGGATAACCGCCCTAGCGAACTTAACCCCTAGCTTACACAGATCTATCTACGATGCTTGGGAAAATGGAGATCTCAGGAGAGCTTTAGAGGAGAATTATAAGCTCTTGAAACTCTCTTCCATTTACGATATAGCTTCATCATTCCCAACTGCAATTAAAACAGCTCTAAATGTGATGGGAACACCTGTTAAGCCTTACGTGAGGCCCCCCTTGACGGAGGAGCCGGGTAGCGTGGTAACAGCTATAACTGGAGTGTTGAAGGAGTTAGGCTTGCATGACTAGTAATGCTTATATACTAATGATTGCATGTAATACAGGTGTGACTATGTCAGAGAGTAGGGAGGAACGCCCGGGTGAGGAGATAGCTGTAACGCCTGAGGGTGTTAGAGTGAGGTCTGCGGGCAAGGAGATAGTAGTGAGGGCATCAGGAGAGGAGCGCCCGAGCAAGGACATAACTATAAGGGGAGTGAATCCGGAGCTTTACAATAGCGTCGCTGAGCTATCTAGGAAGCTCGGGATGAGCATAGGAGAGGCGATAAATGAGGCGATGAGGCTCTTGCTCGACGTCAGGGGCGGGCTCGTGGGGAGCATCCAACCCCTAGTGGAGGGGGTTAAGGAGGCCGGGAAGTCGATTAGTGAGGGTATCTCTAACTTAACTCCGATACCGATCTCAGGTATTGAGGAGATAGAGCTCAGTAAGGAGGACTTCGAGAAGTTCGGGAGGAGAGTGCTGATATCTGACGTGAGGAAGGTCGTTTTCTCTCAAGATGTGGATGAGGCGACCCTAGAGAAGTACGTAGCAGTGATAAGGGATTGCGATGAGGTCTCCTTCCCGAAGAGTATCTCTAAGCTACTAGCTTTATCTAAATGCAGGGATGTGAGTAAGGTGACTTTCTACTGATATCTTTTTTATTTTTCCATCTTAAAGGGTTATGGACACCAAGGCCCTGAGGAAGATCTCTTATGGGTTATACATAGTCTCCTCGAGATTGGGGGATAAGCTGAACGGTCAGATAGCTAACGCAGTTTTCCAAGTGACATCCGAACCCCCTAAGGTCGCCGTTTGCATAAATAAGGAGAATTTTACGCATGAGTGCATAAGGTCAAGCTGGGCTTTCTCAGTATCGGTCCTCAGGAAAGAAGCTCCGATGACGCTGATAGGGAGATTCGGTTTCATGAGCGGGAGGGATCTGAATAAATTCGAGGGGATCTCGTACAAGATAGGGAAGACTGGAGCACCCATAGTACTCGATGAATCCGTCGCGTACATGGAGTTCATCGTCACCTCTACGCTCGATGTGGGCACGCATACTATCTTCGTGGGGGAGCTAGTGGATGCGGAGCTGCTCAGCGATGAGGAAGTCATGACTTACGATTACTACCATAAAGTGAAGGGAGGGGTCTCCCCGGAGAAGGCGCCGACCTACATGAGGGAGCGTTGAGGAGCTCAACTTTTTTACCTCTCAATCCTCACTCGAGCTATGAGGGAGTTCCCTAGATATGCTATAGCTAGCGTAGGCGCAGTCCTTTTGAGGGAGGGGAAGCTCCTCCTCGTCAGGAGGGGGTTCCCTCCGGGTCAGGGGAAGTGGTCCATACCCGGTGGCGTTATAGAGGCCGGGGAGAGCATCTTAGAAGCTGTTAAGAGGGAGCTATTCGAGGAGACTAATTTGTCAGCGGAGCCGATCGGCTTAATCGCTTTGAGCCAAGTAGTAGTGAGCGATGATAGTAGAGTTAAGTACCATTACGTCATAGCGGACATAATATTCGATCCCGCTTCGATAGAGGGATCCGAGAGGCCGGGAGGGGATGCCACAGATGTCTCATGGCTCAGCTTGGAGGAAGCTTCCACTAGGGACGATGTGACGAGGACGACGAGGAAGCTAGCTAGCCTCCTGAGGAAAGGGGTCAAGTACCTCCCGATAGATTACATCTTATGAATCTCCTCTAAGATTATCCCGACCATTTCCTCAGCTTCATCATCGCTCAGGAGGCTGTAGCATATCCTGAAGCTCCCCTCATCCCCCATGAAGACATCCCCCGGAACTATACCAACTGCCGGATCCCTCTGAAGGAGCCTTAAAGCTAGTTCCCTCGAATCCCTCAACTTCTTGTGGCTGGCGAATATGTAAAAGGCCCCCCTAGGATAGGGGAAGGAGAAATCTCCCATTAGCTCGATTATCTTATCCCTCTTCCTCTTGTAGTGGGATCTCACTTTCTCTAAGTAATCCTCAGTGAGAGAGTCTAGGAGCGAGTTCAGTACTATCTGAGATATCTCCGAGACGCCAGCCGATGTGATGTAAACAGCATCGAATATCTTTTTCCTATCCTCCGGCCCCCAGTAAACGTAACCCAACCTCAGCCCCGGTACGCCGAAGGTCTTGCTGAAAGTATCTATTATTACGTCCCCCGGTACCTCTGGCCTGGAATCGAAGTATATCTGGGAGTAAGCTGCATCGTTTATCAGCAAGACATTCCTCCTCCTCAGCTCATCCCACAGCTCCATCAGGGCATCTCTCTCGGGGACGAAGCCTGTAGGATTATTTGGGTAATTTATGAGGACAGCAGCAGCATCTCCTAGCTTCCCTAAGATTTCATCAACGAGATCCTCCGCTGCGGAATTGTATGTGGCGAATCTCAAGCCCATTACCCTAGCATTATCGAAGTATTGAGTGAATCCGGGGGCTGGGAGGAGTACCTTCCTCCCCCTCAGGACCATTAGAGTCGAGGTCAGGGCTTGGGCCCCCCCGTTAGTCACGAATACACCATCGGGATCGATATCCCTCCCCAGGAAGTCCCTAGCGAACTTAGAGATCCTCTCCCTCGTCTCCCTCAGCCCCTCGAACGGCATGTACTTAGATCCCACGTCCCCTATCCCCCTGAGGATCTCGCTTATCCTCACTGGAGGAGGGTGGCTAGGCTCCCCTATATGGGCGTCTATCACCCTCCTCCCCTCCCTCCTCCTCTCCGAGCATATCCTGAACACGTCAGTCACATCTAACAATGTCAACCCCCGAGTAACGACCTGAGGGATTGGAGGAAGCTCGAGTAGAGGGAGGGAGCGATCGTATAATTCAAGTAGATAGAGGAAGCGAAGATCACTATTATTATAATGAGGGTTATGTAATCCCTGGGCCTCATTCGAAGTTCCTCTAGTTGAGTCGGGTTCTTGGTAGCTCCATATCCCCTCGACTCTATCGATATCTGGAGCTCCATCCCCCTCCTGAGGAGGTTGAGTATCAGAGGAGTTAGTATGGGGACGTAAGCTTTGAATGCCCTCACTATTATGTTCATCCTATCTATATCGAATGCCCTGAGCTTCTGGGCATCCTTTATGTCTGAGAAAGATTTGAATATGAGGGGAGCGAATCTGAGGCCAGCTAGTAGCGTGAAGGAGAAACTGTAAGGTAGCCTGAGGCTGTGAGCGAGAGCAGACATCTTAGTTATTGACGTAGTCACCACGAATATTATAGCTGCTATCACTACGACCAGTATCTTAACGGATATGAAGATACCGTAGAGGAGGCCCTCGAGTGTGAACTCCCCTATATCCTTCTCCCAGAGCTTGAAGTGACCTATCGCGAATAGAGGAGTCACTCCTCCCCTATAAAGGAATCCCTGAACGATTATGAAGAATAAGAATATCCCCAGAAGTACCTTTATCACTATAGCTACCCTCCAGAACTCTATCCCAGCTATCCTCCATATCATGAGCTCGAAGATCAGTACGATGAGCAAAGGTATTACCGAGTAATCGTGTGTGAAGATGAGAGCTAGCATCAATGCCGCGAGCAGCAGGAGGGCTTTAGTCATCGGATGTAACTTATGGATCGGGGTATCCTTCTCAACGTATTTGAAAGTCATTCGACCACCTCCACTAAATCTAGGAATTCCTCTACTTTTATTATCTGACTCGGCACCCCCATATGGCTCATAGAAATAGCTAGCCTAGTGATCTGAGGGGGCATTATCCCAGCTCGCTTGAGTCCCTCTACATCATTGAATATAACGTGAGGATCTCCATCCATTATTATCTTACCATCGGCCATCACTATAACTCTATTCGCGTACTTAGCGATCAAGTCCATATCGTGCGTTATCATTATGATAGTCTTCCCCTTCTCATGCAGGCCCTTCGCTAGATCAGCTAAGAGGTACCTCCCCCTGTAGTCCTGAGCTGTCGTAGGTTCATCGAATATTATCACCTCCGGGTTCAATGCTAGAGTCGCAGCAGCCGCTAAGAGCCTCCTCTCCCCGAAGCTGAGCTTGAACGGGAAGTATTCTGCTTTCTCCTTCAATCCAACTGTATCCAGTATCTCAAGGGCGAGCTTCCTCGCTTCCTCCCCCTTAATGCCTATGTTCCTGAGGCCGAACATCACCTCCTCTATCGCCGATATAGTGAAGAGCTGGTAATCCGGGTTCTGTAGTATGAGCCCTATCCTCCTAGCCAGCTCACCTACTGTGAACTTGGAGACATCCTCACCCTTGAATAGGACTTTCCCTCTCTGAGGTTTGAGCAACCCTATCATAGTCTTTACCAGAGTAGATTTCCCCGATCCGTTCATCCCTATTACCCCTAGGAAGTCCCCCTCATATACAGTCAGGCTCACGTTATCCAATGCTCTAACTCCCCCAGGGTACTCGAAAGTCAGGTCCTTAACTTCTATTATCGCTCTATCCCTCCTCTCCTGCTCGAAGCTGAGCTTACCAGAGAGCTTTATCTTCCCATCCTTCATGAACTTAGATAAAATCTTACTCGCATCTAGCTCATTTATCGGGACTTCTTCAGGGCTCAATCCCCTCTTCTCGAGCTCGTATGTCAAGATAGCGACATCAGGTGCCTTCACGCCAGCCCTCTCCATCAACTCGACATTGGAGAATATCTCCTTAGGGCTTCCAATCGCCAACAAGTTCCCATCCTTAAGTACAATGACTTTATCAGCTATCTCAGCTATCTCCTCAGTTTGATGCGTAGTTATCACCATAGTGACACCTCTCCTCTTCAATTCCTTGAGAGTAGCCATTACCTCCCTGACTCCGACAGGATCTAGTTGAGATGTAGGTTCATCCAGTACCAGCACCTTGGATCTCATCGCTAGAGCTGAAGCTAAGACTAGCCTCTGTTTCTGCCCCCCGGATAATTCATCAGGCGATCTCTCCTCTAGACCGCTCAAGCCAGTGACTTCTAGAGCCCACTTCACACTGGCTATTATCTCCTCCTTGCTCAACCCCAGATTGCTAGGGCCGAAGGCCACTTCCATGAAGACAGTGGGGGAGAATATCTGGGAATCCGGATCCTGGAGCACTATAGAGACATATTTAGAGAGCTCCCTCATTGAAGAGTCCTTAGGCTGTATTCCGACGACGCTGACCCTTCCCTTTATCGTCCCCCCGTAGATATGCGGTATCACTCCAGATAATAGATAGCACAGGGTGCTCTTACCGGCCCCATTCTCACCGACTACAGCGACAGCTTCACCTTCTTCAACAAAAAAAGAGATATTTTTGAGAGCAACAGTGCCATCTGGATATGTGAAAGTGACATTTTCGAGCTCAATGACTCTCTCAGGCATGAAAAGGCTCCTCCTACCATATAGCCCCAGCCACCTTAGGCAGCCCACTCCTCTTCAGCCCTTCTATTATCGGTATCGCTATTATCGTTATTATCACGCAGAGTACGGGGATCCATATCAAGTATACGCTGACAGTAGCTATTGTCAGGGAAACTGGATACTTATAGACGTACCAATATGGGTATTCCCAAGGCATCCACCAGAGGAACATCCCTATCAGTATCGTGAAGTACATAGCGATGAACCTCTTCGCCCCAGTGGCTTCCCTTATCAATCTAGGCAGTGTCCTGAAGCCTATAGGCGTCAGGAGCACGATTATCCAAGGCAGCCAGGTTGGCAGGAATAGGGAGAAGTAGAGGGGCTGAGGCGCTGCATCGAAACCACCGGCAGGCCCTGGGATATAGTAAGGTACTAAGTTTATCGTTATCGTTTGACTTATGTACAATATCATTAATATTATGTAGTACTTCATCTTGTTAGCGTTCATCGTCAAACCGACTGTTATAGCAGGCATCGTGCCCGTGAGTATAACATCGAGTAGGCCAAGAGGATATGCGGCGGGCGAGAGGACCCAGCCTATGAGACCTCCTATGAAAGCGCTGAGCGTTGCCGCTGGTAGGCCCAGTATGAAAGGAGCTATCGCTGCGAGCGGAAGTGAGAGAGGCCAGTATCCGCCTCCTCCGACGTAAGGGAATATCGGGACTACACTAGTAGCCCCCAATAACGCTGAATAGAGGGCTATCCAAGAGACAGGGGCCCTCCTCTCGACTACCTCGCTCATGAGATCAACCTCCCTTGAGTTTTCCCCAAACAGTGAAGATTATCCCTAGTATGAGCAGACCAGCGATAGTGTAATTGAAGAGATCTGGAGAGATCTGTTTCTTCGGGGGGAGTACGTAGATGTTATATATCTGCCCTAAGATCGCTATCACTCCCGCTATTATGAGGAAGAGCCCTACATAATACAAGAGGATTTTCGGCGCCTTCTGACTCATATGCAGGCACCTGCAGAAAAGTGAGCCGGTATTTTAAATACTTTTCGCCTGAAATTTTTCCATATCATAGCATTGAGTTGTCAAAAGAAATGATAATAACTGTGTATTTTTTAATCTTTATTGAATAAAAGAAATGCCCTGGACAGGGAGGTAATTAAGTTTACCTAACTATCTCCTCCACATCCCTCCACCACTTCTTACTCGTGCCCTCCTTCGCTCTCTTCATCCAGTTCTTAGACTTCGGTTCCTCCTCTATTATCTTTAGTAATAAATCCACTTGTTTAATCACTTTCTCCTTCTCCTCCTCCTTCAGCCTCCCCTCTCTCACCATCTGACTAGCGTAAGCCTTCACCTTCTTCAAATTCTCGACTGAATCGTACCAGAATCCCCAGTCATCCGCTAGGACTTTAGCTATGTACCTAGCGTTGATCTTACCCTCCCCCTCCTCTTCAGCTAGCTCATGGGTCAGGAACAGGACTATCAGATCGACTAGATCCTTCGGATTTATCTCGTGTATCTGCAGCTTCTCCAGGACTAGATCGGTCGGTGTTATAGCATACTTAGAGAGCTCGAGCCTCCCCTTCCCGGGTTCCTCACCGAAGTAAACATCGTGACAGAATTCCAGTTTGTTGAAGAACACGTCCACGTGGAACTTGCCCTCCGGATGGTAGTATATCAGCCTCCTATCGCTGAACAGTAAGTTCACCATCCTGTCGGGTAGGAATCCGAGTTCCCTCTCGAACACTTCCTTGAGCTTCTTCGCCTGCTTCTTATAAGCCATGAGATCTAGATCTGTGAACATAGGTACGCCAGCCCCGAACCTAGTTGAGTGTATCTCCCTAGCTCTAGCGTCCCTCTCAGTGTGTATATAGACGGCCATCGCCCCCAGTATCCTAGCTATGACACCACGCTCCTCCAACTTATCTATTATAGCTTTGCACTCCCTCACGAACTCCTCAGGATTTATTTCAACGAAATGGATCCCCTCATGGCTCATGATCAACCCTCTATCTTCCAATAATTCTTGAGACCATCTGGCTCGAGCTCTATCACGAAGCCCCTCAAGAGGCCCTCGCTGTACTCACTCCCCGGATTCACTACGATAGTCCTCCCCACTTTATCGCTAGCGTAACTCTCATGTATATGGCCGTGCAGTCCCATCAGAGGTTGATACTGCTCTATCAACTTCCTGACAGATTTCGAGCCTACGTGAACGAGCACAGGCTTCCCGCCGACGTAAACTGGCTTCAGATTCTTATCCAACTTAGGGGCTAGGTCTAGCTTAGTATTGTATGGGGGACAGTGGAAGTTGAAGAGAGCCTTACTGAAGTCCTTAACTCCAGATCTCTCTATCTTCTCCCTCAATATCTTCTCCAGTTTGTCCTCAGGCGCTTCCCTCGGCGTGTTCCAAGGGGTGGGGTTCACGTACTCATGGCTTATTATCTGATAACCGTAATTCAGCTCTACTGTCTTATCCAGAGGATATATTATGCCCCTGTCCTCATAGCTCTTTATAGTCTCATCTATATACCGCTCATCATCGTTGCCCGGCATAACTATAGATGTGACGCTCTTCACATCGACTTTCTCTATGAGTAAATCCAGCCACTTCCTTATCCTCTCGACCATCAACTCCTTGAATAACTCCTCCTGCTTCTTAGGATCAGCGGCTATCTCCTGAGCTTGCTGAGGGGTTAGCACTACGTAGTAATATGAGAAGCTCTCTATCCTATCCATCAGTTCCTGGAGCTCCTCCTTGCTCTTAGCGGTGTACTTCCTCCCTATTATCTCAGCCTCATAGTAGTCCCCCTTATCGAAGATAGGGACTATCGCCTTGCCCGTCAGGTCCCCCGCTAAGATTATGACGTTAGCTTTATACACGTTAACTGCGTTGAGCCACTTCCTCCAGACTACTGTATTTCCATGGATATCCGCTGCGAAGAACATCCTCACGGTCATACTTGCACCTCGCCTCATTGGGATGCAATCTAATAAACTTTTCTGATGTATAAATATACTTATTCTTAAGGCAGAAAATTGTAAAAATAATTAAAAAAGGGAGAGTTAGGATTGGATCACGCCGGCGGTATCTCAGTGTAGATCGTCTTCACATCTATCCCGCGTTTCGTGTTATATACCATGAAAGCTGTGAATATCAGTGCCCCTACACCCATCCAAGCTGATTGCTGCAGAGCAATGTCAGTTGAATACTTCCCCCAGTAGTAGAATATCTCGTGAGTCGTCACGTAGAAGAAGAAGAAGTTAGCGGCCCATCCCCATAGCCCTAAGATCGTCAGTATGGGCACGCCGGCTATCTCCCACTTGTAAGGTGACTTCTCATACAAGTCCCTCCTCAGGTAAGGCAGTATTGCTGCGGCAAGGCAAGCTAACATAACGGCGAATTGATACAAGTTGCTGGTATCGGCAGCTGCAGCCCAGTCTCCTCCAGCCGTGAGGGCCACTCCGGCGAGACCTCCTAGTAGAGTGAGAGTGACGGCCCAGTAAGGCGTGTGGAACCTCGCATCCACAGCTGCGAACATCTCCGGGAAGAATCTATCGAATGCCCAAGCGAATATCATCCTGCTAGCGACTACGAAGAATGCTGGTATGTCCTTCAGGAGCACTATACCCACTAGTGCTCCATTGGTTATCTGGAGCCACTCCATGCCCTTGGGCACTAGTGGTATCGTGAAGGAAGTCACTACCCTAGGCGGCAGTAAGTGAGTTGATGGTACTCCCAGCAAACTCGCTACACCATCGGCCCCTAACTTGCTCATGAGGTAGTAATAGAGAGCGGTGAAGTAGACCCTATCAACTGGTATGTTGTTCGCTTTTAGATAATCTAGAGCACCCGGTACCTTAGCGAGCACTTCCTGAGGTACCACGTAAGCTGAATAGACGAGGAAGGGCAGCGTTATATAGTAGAGCATTATTAAGATAGTTCCAAGAACTTGTGAGACGAATAGAGATCTTCCCGGGGACTTCAGCTCACCTCCGACGAACACAGCTGAGACTATACCTATGTAAGCCCAGATAGCACCTACTCCAGCCGCTATAGTTGCTCCCCAATCGAAGGGAGCTATCGGGAGGTCGCCTTCCTTCATACCTATCTCGAATGCCTTAGCTACTATCTTCTCATATGCTCCCGCTCCGTAAAGGCTCCCCCATCCGTTAACAGCTGCCATATGGCCGAATCCCCAAGTTCCCAAGATTATCAAGTTCGTGAGGCATCCTATTATCGCTATTACACCTAATATGTTTATTATCCAACCGTATATCCTCATACCCAGGTAAGCGATCGCCCCGAATATCAGAACGAATATTATCCCTAGGATCCAGTGTCCCTGTGTTGTAGCCATCCATTGAGCTGTAGCGAGCAACCCTTCGTCTCTAAGAGCTATTCCTGCAGCTGTTATAGCCCCTACGAAGAAATCTATTGAGTACCAAGCTATTATACCGTAACTCAAGACCTCAGTGAACCAGAAACCCCAAGAAGCTAGGAATCCTAATGTGGGGTTCAATCCCCTAGTTATGAATATGTAGTCCCCTCCGGTCCTGGGCATCATAGCTCCGAGCATAGTGTAAACTAACGCGGTTGGGATCGCTAGTGCTAATCCTGTGATCAAGAAGGAGTAAGGTACGAAAGCTGCGGGGTGCTGATAAGCGGCTATCACCGATAGCCTGTGGATACCCCCTCCTACAGTGTGAGTGAAGACTATCATGAAAGCTGTGAATGGTCCCACTGTCCTTACCAATCCTGAGGCCCTTCTTACGAACAGAGTTGGAGCTTCCTCAGACATGGCATCACCCCACGTGAGGGCTCGGCATATTCGGAGCTATTTAATATAAACTTTTCGTTGAAACGGTGGGAGGGAGCTCTTACATCAATTATTTTTACCATATCGCTAAAAATAAGTTTTAAGTGAGCGTGATTTTGTAAAATATTAACGTATTACGGCTTTTGTACATAGATTCGTTGAAATGTCTAACAGAACTTCGTTAATAGTTTATGATCGAGGAGCGCTACTCAATTTAATTTATGCTGGGGCTGGATCCCCGATACTATGAGGGGCGGGAAGGATATATTGGAGGACATCGCTTTCATGATAGAAGCCACGGATTCTTACAGAGTGGGGAGGAATATAGACTTCAAGAAAGTTGAGAGCGTCATGGAGAGGCTCTCCCCTGAGCTTCCTGATATCTTCAATAGCGCCACTAAGAAGAAATATAAGAAGACCGTGGACTTCATAACATCCCTTCCATTCAGGAATAGATCTATGAGGAAGTTCGCAATACTTTACATGTTATTCAGGTTCCTCCTCAGGGTCTCTTTAGTCGGTTTCCTCCTCTCCATAGGCCTCATATTCTACGCCCCTCCATACTCGACACCTACGCTGATAGCATCTACTTCCTCGCTCTACGCAGCCTTAGTGGGCAGGTGGTACACTCTGATGAAGCTCCTCGAGTTCTACGAGAGGGAGATGAGGAATCAACCCGGGAAGGATGAATTATTAAAAGAAATTACCCAAAAGCTTATAGATGAGCTCTCCTCAAAGATAGGGGAGCGGGGTGTGAAGCCGGGTAAGTACAAGCTCCACTTATTCAAGGACGATTACTCAGGTGTGAGGATATTGAAGAGGCCCGGGTGGCTCCGGGATTATTATTTAGCGGAGGTGGAGATAGGTGGAATTCTCAATAATACTTGAGAAGAATGTCCTCAAGCTCGGGGAACCGATAAGGGGGGAGCTGAGGAGCGAGTTCCCGATACACGCTAGGTTGTATGTGGTCCTCTCGTCAATACTCTTCCCTAGAGCTGAGAGTATAGCTAAGGTCATGACCCTCCATAGGGAAGATTTCATTTTGAGGCAGGGGAGCTTCGAGATAGCTTATCCGAAGGACTTGCCTCCTTCTATAAACGCTAGAGCTCATAGGATAAGGTGGGGACTCCTCTTCGGGATACCGAGGCTCAAGGGGAAGTTCATGTTCCCTAGGAAGGATGTAAGGCTCAAAGTATACCCTGCTAAACCGGAAGTTAGGAGAGAAAGCTGGTTAGATTTCGATAAGGAGTTCTATAGATCTGATGAGAGAGTGAGGGCTCTCATAAAGGAGAGGGTGGATCCGAGCGAGGCCATAGTAGAGCTCGAGGCTGAGGAATGGCTATCCTATAGAGGTGAGAGGAGGGAGCTCAGGTACTTCCTCTCAGATGGGAAGATATTAAGCGAGGGAGGTAAATTGATTGCGGAGGCAACCTTACCTCATGATCCTACGACAGTCAAGGAGGTCTCTTTCTTCTTCCCATACACTTTCAGCTTCTCCAGAGGGGATCTGAGCTTCGGAGCTAAGGTTAACTTAGTGCTGACGACTAAAGAGGGGGAGAGGAGGGCTGAAGTACCGGTTTGGACCGGAGAGCCCAGGTATGGGAGGGCAGTCGAGGGGCCGAGAGGCCCCCTATTCTGATCAGACAGCTTCCACTAACGGGAGCTCCAGCTCAACCCTCTTTATTATTTTTGCGACTTCCTTGAACTTCTCTATCGCTGTCTCGATATCCTCCTTCGTGTGCTGCGTGGATACGGTCCACTGTTCATCTGGCCCGTAGTTCGGGATGACCCCCCTGTTCATCATC
Organism: Candidatus Korarchaeum sp.; assembly: GCA_020833055.1. GTDB lineage: Archaea > Korarchaeota > Korarchaeia > Korarchaeales > Korarchaeaceae > Korarchaeum. The sequence goes on from JAJHQZ010000004.1 coordinate 102,841, forward strand.
GCTATCATGAAGAGCCACCACTTGCCCACATCTACCTTCTGGAAGCTCCTCCAGTCCACCACCTCCTCCTTCGCGAAGACCATGGACCCGCTGACCCCTATGTACTGGACGGTCGCCTCTATCCCCTCATCCTTTATTATATCGAGGTAACCCTTAGCTAGCTCCTCCCCCAGCCTGCTAGCGTATGAGAGGGCTTCCTCAGTCAGTATATCCCTTAAGGTGACGAGCCCAGCCCTTATAGCGACTGGATTCGCATTGAAGGTCCCTGCATGTGAGACGACCCCCGGCACTACGCTCTGCATTATCTCCCTCTTACCAGCGACTACGGATAGAGGGAAGCCTCCGGCTATAGCTTTCCCTAATGTCATGAGATCCGGCCTCACTTTGAAGTAACCAGCGGCTCCGGAGTAGAACTTGCCACCAGTCTTTATCTCATCGAATATCAAGAGGCAGTTGTACTCATCGCATATGCTCCTCAACCCCTCGAGGAACCCTGGCTTCGGGATTACGAACCCCATGTTCATCGGTATTGGCTCGAGTATTATCGCTGCCACGTCATTCCCATGCTGCCTCATTATCTTCTCAACGCTCTCCAAGTTATTGAATTGAGCCACTAAAGTGTGCTTGACCACGTCCTCGAGCACCCCCTGGGAACCCGGGACTTGATTGGGGGTGACAGGATGACCTGCCTTGTACTTGCTCGGCTTCACGCTTACTAAGAGGAAGTCATGGCTCCCGTGGTAGCATCCCTCGAACTTCACTATCTTCTTCCTCCCAGTGAAGGCTCTCGCTATCCTCAATGCGTGGAAAGTCGCTTCCAAGCCGGTGGATTGGAACTTCATCATATCGACTTTGTACCTCTCCCTTATTATCTTGGCTAGATCCAACATCTCATCGAACTCGAACCCGAATATAGTCCCCTCCTCTATCTTCTCCTCTATCGCCTCTATGAGCTTGGGGTGACTGTGCCCTATCCCGAGGGCCCCGAAGGCCATGTTGAAATCTATGTACTCATTACCATCCACGTCCCATATCCTGCTCCCCTTCGCTCTCTTCATGTATATCGGGTATGGATCCGCATACCTGTAATTAGAGTTTACCCCGAAAGGGACTATCCGGGATACTTCTTCAAAGATCTCCCGGGATTTCGGTGTTCTCTTCTTGAATAACTCGAGCTCGGAGGCGGGGACCTTATCCAACCTCATGTGGGACATAGTACTATAAGCTAGCTGATTCTTTAAAAATGTTCCTATCAATTCCATTGAAATTCGATAAAGTAACAGTTAAGGTAGCTCCCCCCTGGGATGCATCGGGATGCACGATCTCCAACGGAATGATTATATCCTAGAGGAGGTGAGGGGAGTAGGTGGGCCCTTGCAGGAGGAGGTACTGATAACTATTTTCGTGAACATAATAATAGCCCTCATAGTCGCTTGGATAATAATTTCATTCTTAAAGGCCGCTCTGAGAGTTGTCAGGGAATATGAGAGAGCTGTGATATTCAGATTGGGCAGGCTGCTCGGAGCGAAGGGTCCTGGCCTCATCTTCTTAATCCCCTTCGTAGATAAGCCGAGGATAGTTGATTTGAGGCTCCTCAGCTTCGATATACCTAGGCAGAGGATAATAACGAAGGATAACGTGACAGTTGATGTGGATGCTGTCGTTTATTACAGGGTAGTTAACCCCATAGATGCTGTCGTCAAGGTCCAGGATTACATAACGGCATCGAACTTCATAGCTCAGACGACCCTAAGGGATGTAGTGGGCCAAGTGGAGTTGGATGAGCTTCTGACTAGGAGGGACGAGCTGGGCAAGAGGATACAGATGATAGTAGATGAGATAACTGAGGGATGGGGGATAAAAGTGACTCAGGTCGCGATAAGGGACGTAGTACTACCTGAGGAGATGTTGAGAGCTATAGCTAAGCAGGCGGAGGCTGAGAGGGAGAGGAGGGCCAGAGTAATAACGGCTGAGGGTGAGCTCATGGCTGCTCAGAAGATGTATGAAGCTGCTGAGTTCTATGCGAAGAATCCTAATGCCATGAGGCTGAGGGAGTTACAGACATGGGTCGAGATAGCTAGGGAGAAGAACTTGATCATAATAACTGAGGGAGGAGTCTCCCCCTTAGCTTATGCACTAGCTGCTGCTAGGAAGGAGGAAGGGAGATGAGGAGGGTCCTCTTAATACTCTCCTTGTTTTTGTTCATACATGCTCTGAGCGCGGGAGCCGGTGGAAAGATACTAGTAACGAACATAACGGGCTACATCTCACCGGCGACAGTTGAGCAAGTTAGATTAGCTGTGAGGACTGCTGAGAACGGATATAGTGCCTTGGTCCTCCAGATAAATACATTCGGTGGACAATCTGATGCCACATTCAGTATAATTGATCTTATTTTGGCTTCGAAAGTCCCAGTAATAGGTTACGTTTACCCCCAGGGAGGCCAAGCCCTCTCAGCGGGCACTTACATACTGATGGCTACTGATTACGCTGTCATGTCACCTTACTCGACGATAGGCTCAGCTCAACCCGTCGTGGGTTATACGCCCCTGAACGAATCGAAGTACTTGAACGCATATGCTACTAAGATGAGGAGTTATGCTGCAATGCACGGTAGGAATCAGAGCGCAGCTGAGCTCATGGTCCTCTCAAACAAGAACTTCATGGCTGATGAGGCTCTAAAAGTTGGATTGATAGACTCGGTAGAGCAGTCCCTGGACTCCCTCCTCGAGAGAGCTAACGGGAAAGTTGTGAGGAGAGGAGCTCAGGAGTTCAAGCTGGAAGTTTACCCCGCGACTATAGATTACCTTGAGACCACACCCAGGGTGGAGATAATGAAGTACCTCTCAGACCCAGTGCTCTCGAGCATACTATTCAGCATAGGGTTCATGGCTCTCATAATAGGGCTCACTACACCCGGATGGGGGGCTGAGCTAGCTGGCATCGTGCTCTTGCTACTCGCTATAGCTGGCATGGGGGTGAGCGTAGACTTAGTCAGCTTGATATTGCTCGCTATAGCTGCTTCTCTATTCATAGCTGAAGTGAAGAAGGGCTTGCACGGAATAGGAGCGATTTCATCGACAGCTCTGCTAGTATTGGCTATCCTGCTCATGATAGGGAGCCCATGGAGGCCAACTCTCATCTCCCCGAGCTGGATGATAGAGACCTTCCTCAAGCTGATCCTCTCAGTAGGTGGCGCCGGCCTCGTAATATCGTTCATATTCATGAAGGGTATAGCTGCCGTCCTGAGGAAGAGGCCCGTCAGCTGGCTGCCAACCGGTAGGGGAGTGGCCGTCGATGACATAAGTCCCGGGGGCACGGGCTACGTCAGGATATCGGGCGAGCTATGGAGAGCTACCTCTAATGAGGAGATAAGGAGAGGAGATACTGTAGAGGTAGTCGATAGGAAGGATAACTTGCTGGTCGTTAGGAAGGTCAGCTAGCCCTCAGTTACCTTTAACTTTTTAGCATAATCTCTCAGGGGCTTCGATCATCTCGATGGCCTGTCTCACATCTAAGGGTTTAGAAGCTCATGATTCGGAGCCCGATGAGAGCGAAAGTCTGCTTGGAGCTGCTTTCACTGAAAGTAACTATTTGGGGATCGTCGAAGGACCTATCAACTCCCTCAGGAGCCTCATCATCTCCGGCATTGCATCGGGTCCAGTCCCAGTTATTATATTACCATCGACTACAGCTTCCTCCTCAGTTAAATATGCGCCTGCGTTCCTCAGGTCGTCCCATATCGAGTGGAATCCAGTTAATCTCCTCCCCTTAACTACTCCAGCTGATATCAGGACCCAGGGAGCATGGCACACAGCCGCTACTATCTTCCCCCTCTCCACTGCTCTCCTCACCATCTCAAGTACTTTCTTACTCCTCCTGAGCCTGTCTGGAGCGTAACCTCCGGGTATCCATATGACATCGTAGGCTTCAGCTAGCTCGGGCTCGGCGCTCACGTCAGCTTTAACCTCCAGGCCCAGCTTACTCCTGTAGGTCTTAACCTCCGGACCGACTAGATCCACCTGGAATCCCATCTCCTTCAGCCTGTAAAACGGATATATCAGCTCCCTCTCATCGAATAGATCCTCCACTAGTATCGCTGCCCTCATATGGTGATTTGGAGCAATAGCATTTAACTATGATACTCACTTAGTAAAAATAGGGGGAGTTAAGAATAGGGATCATTCTGGCGGCAGGACTTTCCAAGCTAGATCTATATCTATACCCTCCTTCTTCCACTTCCACCTCCAGTAGTAGTACCAGAGCGCTCCGAATGTCCAGAGACCTATGAACCATGCTACAGCGAGCTCAGTGACTCCCTCCAGCCCAGGGTTCGTGTAGAAGAAGTAGAGCAAGATCCCTATGTATATCAGATCTATTATGCCCCCTATCGTGACCAAGGGGATCGGTCCTACCCTCCAGTTCTTATAGGGGGAGGTCTCCCATATCGATCTGACCTTCTTGACGAACGGGAATATAGTCGCTGCTAGAGCTGTGACTCCCCATATGGAGACGCACTCAGTAGCTGTGACAGCTAGCCCTGCGAACCACTCAGGGAATATTGAGTAGAGCAAGATCCCTATTTCGCTAGTTATGAACATGAAAGTGAGGTTCTTGATAGGCGATGCCCACCTCGGATGGACTTCGGAGAACCACTTGGGCCCCATCCTGTCCATACCCCAGGCGACTACTATCCTGCTGCCAGCTACGTAGGACATGGGTATCCATATGTAATCCGCTAATATTAGAGAGAAAGCTGCCAGCGCTGCTAATATCATTCCCAAGGCATTGCTCGTGTCTATGAATACTCTAGTGATGCCGACGAAGTTGGGTGGGAATGGCATATTGTAACCATCGAGCCCAGCATTATCGGCGACTACCAGGGCTTTCATGAAATCCTGACCTAATAGATTCGGGAATATCACTGCGAATATCGTTGCTAAGATCCCAGGAACTATTATAGCTCCATACTGAGCTATCATTATGTTCCTCTGAGGCCTCTTCACCTCCCCTCCTATGACATTGACCGCCCACCCGTAATGGGCCCACCAGGAGTTCACTACCATCAAGCCCAAGGTTCCGAAGAGCAAGGGCATCGCGGGATTGAATACTTCTGGAGCAGCATTCTTAGCTGCCTCTATCATCCCCTCATAATCCAATGAGCCATAATGAGCTGCTGCAGCGTTCCAAGCCGCTACGAATTCCTCATGAGAGTGTATGCCCAGTATTAGGGCGACTAGTCCGAGAGTTATCAATCCTAAAATCATAACGGTTTTCTGATGAATGAGGTACCACCTGAGGCCGTAGAAAGTGAATAAGTAGCCTAAGATGTTCACTATAGTCGCTACTGTGAACATCCCCACGGTCGTTTTCACCCATTCAGCAGCTTCCACCATATCGAGCATACCGAATAAAGTAGTGAGGCCAGGATCAGCGACCCAAGGAGCTAATATCACTATCCAAAGCCACCATATGAAGTAGTCACCAAAGCTCACGGCCATTCCAACAGCAGGATGTATTATCCTCGTATTATAGACGTAACTTCCTCCGCTCCTGGGCATGGAAGCTCCCAAAATCCCCCAAACTAGAGCCACGCCTAGCAGGTGAATGCGAGACTGAGGAAGACAGAGCCGAGCAAGTGACCGGATGGGAAGAGGAAAACTCCCCAGCTCAGTAACATCCATATAGCTATTGCAGGTCCCTGATTCAAGAATCCAAAGGCAAATGCATCTATTAAACCTGCTTCCCTCACTAGGCCGCTCGCCTTCCTGGCGAAGACCTCTCTAGGTACTATCTCCTCGCCCATAGAGGGCACCTCTAGCTCTCCCTCCATGTACTTAATAAGCTTTACTGTTAAAGAAATTTATGTATAAAAGCTAGATTAATTCTAGATTTTCATAAAATTTTATAACATAATAGTGACCCATTTCACAAGTTTTGGATAGACTTCCGGAGCAATATAAAAAATGTTCAAGATAAATGCGAGATATCTGTTCATTGTCCAAATAGAATGAGATAGATTCGGTGATATTCAGACACCACAGCAGCCCTTCATAGCCCAGTTTCGGAGAAATTAAGTCTTAAAGTAGAGCTCCCAAACATCTTAATAAAAGCTCTAAGTCCGAGAAACCTTGAGGATAGGCTAATTCTATGGATATTTTAATGAGAAGTCTAGGGTTCGTCAGCAGTTCCCAGAAAGTTAACTTCATACGACTCTTTGTGCATACTCATAAGTTTATAGTAGAAGATCCTTCATTCTTCTGCACCTATGTGGTGGTACACAGCACCGAATGGGCGCATGCGCAGGATGAGGGGAGCCCCGTTGCCCCTGAAAATCAATGAGGATAGCAACCCTGTGCTATCCGAGGTGGAACGGGTAGTAAATGCTATACCGACAACGGAAGTCGTGAATCGAGCAACATCCCTCAGAAGCTACCAAGAGTATCCTATCTTATTTTTCTCTCCTTTCCTTGTATAATGAAAAGAAAGAAATGCTTATATTAAAGACTTTTCCATTCACTTCAAGAGGTGCAGCCGCTTGCTCTATCTCGAAATGGGGAAGGATGAGCTAGCGAACCTCGTAGAGAAGTTGAGGGGATGGGGGGAGCTGCACGGTCCGGTGAAGAAGGGCAAGTTTCACTCCTTCGAGAGGTTCTATTCGATCGATGAGATAGATCTGAATTATACTAGGACGATGATACCGCCTAAGAAGTACTTCATTAGGCCTAGGGAGGCCATAATGAGGGTGAATTTGAGGAAGGGGTATGAGTTCTTAGAGGGGGATCCGAAGAGGATCGTATTATTCGGCCTCCATTCTTGCGATATAAATGCGATGAAGATAATGGATTCTATCTACATCGATGAGTTCCCAGATCCCTACTACACCGAGAGGAGGAGGAACTCCTTAATAGTGGGATTGAGCTGCATCCCGGATGATGAATGCTTCTGTAAATCCATGGGCACTGATTACGCTTACGAGGGCTTCGACCTCTTCCTGCACGATATAGGGGATGCTTACATAATCAGAGTGGGGACTGAGAGGGGGCTCGAGCTAGTAAGGGGCCTCGACCTCAAGAAACCGGGCAAGGACTCCCTCGAGAAGCTAGCTGATTCTGAGAGGAAGAGGAGCTCTATGTTCAAGAAGGAGCTCTTATCATCCCATCTCCCGGATATAGCTGATTCCCTCCACGATAGCGATGCTTGGAAGGAGTATATAGATCGCTGCCTCGGCTGCGGGTCCTGCACGTTAGTATGTCCGACTTGCAGATGCTACGATGTCTCGGAGTACGTGGATCTGAGCATGGAGAATGGATTTAGGATGAGGAGATGGGATTCTTGTTTCCTCAGGAGTCATGCGTTAGTAGCTGAGGGCTTGAACTTCAGGCCAACTAGGGCCGATAGGTTCGTTCATAGGTACAATTGTAAGTCGGCAGTGAACAGAGTCACTAACATGCCTTACTGCGTGGGATGCGGTAGGTGCACTGTCTTCTGCCCTGCTGAGATAGATCACGTCGAGGTCCTGAACTCTGTCTGGGGGGTGGTGAGATGATGCTCCAAGAAAAGCAGTTCATCCCGAAACCAGCTGAGATATTGGAAGTTATCGATATGACGAGTATAGAGAAGCTCTTCCGCCTCAAATTCATAGATGAAGAGCTAGAGAGGTCCTTCGAATATATGCCGGGCCAGTTCGTCCAAGTGAGCGTTTACGGAGTGGGGGAGACCACTATCTCTATATGCAAATCTAAGACTAGGCCGGGCCCACTCGAGCTACTAATCAGGAGAGTTGGGAGGGTGACTAACGCGCTGCACAAACTCAAGGAGGGAGATATAGTTGGGATAAGGGGTCCTTTCGGCAACTGGTTCCCAGTGGAAGAGATGGAGGGGCACGATATCCTCATAATAGCTGGGGGTCTCGGTATAGCTCCAGTCAGGGGAGTACTTCAACACGTGTTGGATAACAGGGGGAAGTACGGTGAGGTCAACTTGCTCTACGGAGTCAAGGGATATGAGGAGACGCTCTTCAAGGATGAAGTACTGAGCCCCTTCAGGGGCGAGAGTGGCTTCAGATCCTTTATCTCCTTCGAGAAGGACGATGAATTCTACGAGAATCTGATGAGGAAGTACCCTGAATTCGTGAAGAAGGGGGTTGTTACGGTCCTATTCGATCTAGCTGATAGCTACATAGATCCGAGTAATAGCTACGCTGTAGTAGCTGGCCCGCCCGTGATGTATAAATCCGTCCTGAAGGAGCTTGAGAAGAGGAACTTCCCAGCCGATAGGGTTTACGTGACTCTGGAGAGGAGGATGAGGTGCGGTGTGGGGAAGTGCGGTCACTGCATAATAGGAGGAGCGAGCTCAATAGCTTATGTTTGCAAGGACGGGCCCGTCTTCTCCTACTTCGATATCCTCTCAATTAGGGATGCGATCTGAATGGGCAAACTGAGGGCCGCTTTCTACTCCTTAACGGGTTGTCAAGGTGAGTACCTCACTATCTTGGGTATGGAGGATATCTTACTCGATCTCCTCAGCTTAGTCGATATAGCTGAGTTCAAGTTAGTTAGCAGTAGGGAGTACGATGGGAAAGTAGATATAGCTTTCGTCGAGGGCTCCGTCTCCACTGAGAGGGATCTGGAGTACATAAAGAGGATAAGGGGGAACAGCAAGATACTAGTGGCTCTAGGGGATTGCGCTGTCTGGGGAGGGATACAAGCTTCTACGAGCGGGCAGGATCCGAAGGAGCTCATGAGATCAGTTTACAAGACTGATAAGAACTTATATGGCTTCTTGGGGGAGCACAAGGGTATCCCGGAGGTAGTTTTAGTGGATTATGAGGTTCAGGGATGCCCCATAGAGGGGGAGGAGTTCGTTAGAGTTTTAATAGATCTAGTGAGGGATGTGAAGCCCGAGCTACCGGATTATCCAGTGTGTATAGAGTGCAAAGTGAGGGAGATCCCATGCTTGATAGTAGAGAGGGGCCTGCCCTGCTTGGGCCCCATAACAGTAGCTGGCTGCGATGCCAGGTGCCCATCTTACAATACTGCATGTATAGGCTGCAGAGGTCCCATAAGGGATGAGGCTAATGTAGCTGGGGAGTTGGAGATGCTCCTGAGGAAGGGATACGATAGGGAGAGGATATTGGATCTGATGAGCCTCTTCGGAGCTAGGTATAAGGATCTGAGATCTCTCATTGAGGGGGGTAAATCATGAAGGAGATAGTAGTTGAGCATTTAGCGAGAGTGGAGGGGCATGGAGATATAGAAGTAGTTGTAGAGGGGGATACTGTAAAGAGAGCTGTCTTAAGGATATATGAGGGGCCCAGGTTCTTCGAGCGTATATTGATAGGGAAGAGCTACTACGAGGTCCCTGATATAACGGCGAGGATATGTTCCATATGCCCCGATCCCTATCAAGTAGCTTCATGCAGAGCCATAGAGAAGGCCATGGGGATAAGGGTAGATAAGCAAGTCGAGGCCCTGAGGGAGCTCCAGCTGATAGCTGATGTCATACACAGTCATGCCCTCCACCTCTTCTTCCTAGCTTTACCAGACTTCTTAGGATACAGGGACGCTATAGAAATGGCAGCGCAGCACTCTGAGACTGTGAAGCTAGCTTTGAAAGTTAAGAGAGTTGGAAACGCGATAAAGGAAGTCATAACTGGCAGAGCTGTTCACGGAGTTACGACGAAGCCCGGGGGCTACACTAAGGTCCCGAGGGCTGAGGACTTGGAGGGGTTGAGGAAGCAGCTTGAGAGCTCTATCGATGGTGCTAGAGAGGCGATAAGGGTATTTTCATCCCTTAAAATGCCCGAATATGCTTTAGATGATAACTTCTACATGGCTGTGGATCCCGGGGAGCACTACGGCTACTCAGGAGATCACATCTTAGTATCGGATGGGACCAGGCACCCGGTGGAGAGATACATGGATCTAACGAATGAAGTCACTGTTGAGCATTCCTCAGCTAAGCACTCGAGCTATAAGGGGAGCAGCTTCATGACAGGAGCTCTGGCCAGACTACTCCTCAATGGGGAGAGGCTCTACGGGGAAGCTAAGGAGTCTTACGAGAGCCTCAGGGATGAGATCGATCCCAGGAACCCCTTCAGTAACAATATAGCTCAAGCGATAGAGCTCCTTTACAGCGTCCAGAGGGCCATAGATATAATAGATGGGCTCTTGGATGAGGGGATAAGGGATGAGCTAATGGTGGAAGTCAAGCCAAGGGCTGGAGAAGGTATAGCTGTCGTCGAGGCTCCCAGAGGATTGCTCTACCATCACTACAAGCTCGATGATAATGGGAGAGTGGTATTCGCGAACATCATCACTCCAACTGCTCAGAATGCCGCAAACATCGACAAATATTTGAGGATAGCCGTCAGGAATCTCAAGGACCTGAGCGATGATGAGCTCAAGCTCAAGTTGGAGATGCTGATCAGGGCGTACGATCCCTGCATCTCCTGCTCCGTCCACTTGACTAGGATCGGAGTATGAGGAGCCTCATAATCTGCATCGGAAACCCAATGAGATCTGATGATGGGCTCGGATTCAGGGTATGGGAGGAGCTGAGGGCCAGAGGGGTTCATGCAATCCTCTCCGGTCCTGATCTCCCTCCACAAATAACTGATTTCGATAGAGTAATCTTGATAGATGCTATTGACTTCAAAGCTGAGCCTGGGAGCGTCTTCGAGGGGAGGATAGAGGACCTCGATGTATTGGAGTCTAGATCTTCCACCCACGCTCTCTCACCCCCCAGCTTCCTTAAGATAATTAAGGGAGTGACAGGCAGGCCTGAGGAGGCGATCCTGATAGGGGTGCAGCCTAAGAGCTTGGAGGAAGGCGAGGGGCTGAGTGAGGAAGTTGAGAGAGCTGTTAGCGAGGTCATCGATAGAGTAATGAGGTTGATTGGCCTTGAGGATGAAGCCTGACTGTATCCCCTGCTTCCTCAGGCAGGTAGTGAATGCCCTCAGGCTCTCCTCAATCGATGACTCGGAAATCGAGAGGGCCCAGAGGGAAGTCATGGCTTACCTTCTATCTTCAGAGTGGGATCTGAGCCCTCCCGAGATAGATTACGTAGTTCAGAGGATAATAAGGAGTTACGCTGGTGGAGACCCATACAGGGAAGTCAAGAGGAGGAGCAATGATGAAGCTCTATCTATCTACGGGGAGTGCAAGGGGATAGTGGAGTCGAGCGAGGATCCCCTGAGGACTGCCGTTAAGTTGGCTATAGCTGGCAATGTGATAGACTTCGGCCCTTACACATCTTACGATCTCAGGGGGACTATAGGTAGGGTCCTTAAATCGGATCTTAGCATAGATCACTACCCCCTCCTGAAGGAGAAGTTCCAGAGGGCCTCTAGGATCCTCTACTTCTCTGATAACGCCGGGGAGATAGTCCTCGATAAGTTGCTAGTGGAGACGATGCTCTCGCTCAGGGAGGTCAAGATCACTTTCGTCGTGAAGGGAGGGCCCATGATAAACGACGCCACCCTTGAGGACTTCAATTACGTCGGCCTCTCTGATATAGGGGGAGTTGAAGTGAGGACAGTTAGCAATGGGGAGGAGGGCACTGGGCCCGATAGGAGGAGCGGGGAAGTTCTGAGGTGGATCAGGGAACATGATCTAGTGATATCGAAGGGCCAGGGGAACTACGAGATCTTGGGGGATTTCAATGGGATATTTCACATGCTCTTAGTTAAGTGCCCAGTGGTGGCCGCTGACCTCAACGCGAGTGTAGGGGATATCGTCTTAATTTACAGGTGAGTGAATACATATGCTGACGATAAGGGATGTATTCGATGCGTGCAGGAGGAAGGAGGGCGAGGGGAAGAGGGTAATAAATGCCCACATAGGTGAGCCCTCTCACGAACCACCGGTCCAGTTGAGGGAATTGAGGATCGGGGAGATGGGCAGGAAGTACCTGCCATTCGTCGGGACTGAAGCTGCTAGGGAGAGCGTATCCCATTTCGGGAGCGAATTCTTGAGGAGGGATCTCGAGAAGGATAGGATATTCATAACGAATGGAGGAGCTCAATCCTTGCTGATATCTACTTTAGTCACTTCTAAGATCAGGAGGGGGAGGATACTCGTCCCAGCCCCCGGCTTCCCCCAGTACTTCGAGCACGCGAGCGAATTCGGGTATCAGATCTCAACGTACGATCCTCTGGCCGAAGATCTCGTCAATGAGGTCACGAGTAAATTGGAAGGTGTCTCAGGGGTCCTGATAAATTACCCAAATAATCCGACTGGCTTCGTCCAACCTAACTCTGAGCTGAGGGATCTCTGGGATGAGTTGAGGAGGAGGAATGTCTTGCTGATAAACGATGCAGCTTACTCCCAGATATACTTCGGGGAGAGAGTCGAAGTAGTTGGGGATGTCATAGCGGATACTTTCAGCAAGACCTTCGCCTTGCCAGGGCTCAGGATAGGTTACATATACTGGGGAGCTGAGAGGCCCGAGCTAGTCGGTAGGATCCTCTACTTGATGACGGCTGGCGTATCCGAGATCTCCCAGTTCATTCTGATGAAGATGATAGAAGCTGCTAGTGATGATTACTTCCGGAGGGTGAGGGAGCATTACGCCAAATTGAAGGATGAAGTGGTTAGGGAAGCTAGGAAAGCTGGATTGATATTCCCGGAGCCGAGAGGTGCATTTTACCTCTACTCAATGCATCCCAATGTGCCTGACTCCAATGAGTTAGCGATGAAGCTACTCAATCGGGATCCAGTTGTGGGGATAGTGCCTGCAGCAGCGTTCAGGGGAGGGAAGGAGTACTTCAGGATAAGCTACGGGGTCCTCAGCGAGGGGGATATAAGGGAGCTCTTCAGAGCGATCCGAGAGGTCACATCGCAATAATCAAAACTTGACAAGTTATTTAGATACTTCCTAAAGACTTCATATCAGTGAGTCCGGCGTTCTGAGATAGGAGGGGGAAGTTCATCACATTAACTCACTGACATCCCTCGAGAGTTGCGTCGAGAGTAATCCCCTCAATGGGAGTAAGATTATCCTGAGGGTCATGAGTTAAGATCTTCGCGAAAGCGTGAGAGTCGAGAGGTGGGAGAGGGAGGATGAGGGGTTCGAGAAGATAATGCTCAATCTCCGCGTATAAGGGCAGCTTCACTCTATCTCATTGAGGAGAGGGCTGGCCTCAAGGATCACCGTCTTCCATTGGATGAGTTCGATGGGATGGGGGGTGAGCTAACTATCGGTCCTAGTGATTATAATTTTAAGAATTAAAATCTTCAACTAGTTAATTTCCCCGATGAATTGGAGATCCTCTCGGAGTGGCGATAAACTGATTTAGGCTCTCACTTAAACATAGGGAAGCCCTTCGAAGAGATTTAAAGAAGCTGAACGTAATTCTTATAACGATATAGCTAGCCATTAGGCCAATGAGCCCGATACCTCCTCTAGAGGATCTGAACCCTGATAGCTTCAGAGAGGCCTTCAGAAGAATCGTTGAGATGAAGAGGAAAGCTGGCCTCATCCCGATACTCGATAATCCTCCGGATCTCTTCGAGAGGGCCAAACTATATGGGAACCAGTATAGGAACGGTGCCTGGGGATGGGCATCTAATATCTGGAGCAGATCAGCAGCCAACACCTCAGTAGTTAATGATGATAGGGAGCTTAAGTACGAGCATAAGCTCCTCATGCTCAGGGTCCTGGAGCACATACTCGCTCAGGGCCCCCTGATAAAAGTCGATGGTTACGTTGGGAAGCCCGGGACCAAAGTTCAGATGCATGCGAGAGTCTACGTTGACCCTCAGTTCCCAGATATAGCATATAGATGGTCTCAGCTAGTTTTTCCAGCGCCTCCTGATGGAGATCCGGATGCCGAGCTCTTCGTGATCCCCCACTACCTCGGAAACCCCAAGATACCCGGTACGGAGAACATGATGATGGTGATAAGGTTCCCCTACGCGAACCTCACTATAGTGACGGTATCCTCATACCAGGGGGAGGTTAAGAAGGGGGTCCTCTGCCACTGGATCAACTTCGTCTACGGGAAGGGATGCACGGGAGAGCACGCGGCTCTTAGGGAGTTCACTGTCAAGATGGGGGATGGGAGCTGGAGAAGGGTTGTTATGGCTATATGGGGACTTACGGGGAGCGGGAAATCTACTCACAGTTTTTACGCTTGGGATGAGAGGAACTCGAGGATATTCATCGAGAGATTCGGCATAAATCCCCTGGAGTTCGTGAAGGATCAGGTGATTAAGAACGATGATATCATAGCGATATGCGATGAAAGGGTCTATGGATCTGAGAGGGGGTCCTGGACTAAGACCGAGGACCTAGATGAGACGCAGACAGCTATGTGGAGGGGGGCTATGAGCAGTAGGGCCCTTCACGAGAACACCGAGTTCGATGAGAGGGGGATGCCCTCATTCAAGGGGGAGCTATTCACTTACTTCGGCAAGCCTAACAGGAATTCTAGGACCGTTCTATACTTGGAGGACACGGGTTTCTTCGATGATGTAGTATCGAGCGGTCCCCTGACTACAGCTATATTCCTCTCCCCGAGCTACTTCACGTCTTACGCTTGGATGAGGGTGAGGGATCCAGCTATAGCAGCGAAGTTCCTGGCGGATGGGAAGACCATAGGGCATCCAGCTCAGGCAAAGGAGCTCGTAGGAAAAGTAAGATATGTTCCAAGGTTTTCAGAGTTTACAATAGGGGTAAGCGATTCTATGCACGTGCTCAGATTTTATGAGATGCTGAGGAGGAGGGATATAGAGGTTTACGTATTCGTCACTACCGGTAGGGTGGGCGCTGAGTATAAGTGGGTAGAGAGGGAGATAAAGGGAGTGAAGATCTCAGTTCCGGAGCCTATATTCGAGGAATCTGATGGGAGGATCAGGGTGAGGGGAGGATCTAAGCCCACTATTGAGGAGGATGAGCTCTTCATCCTTCAATCCTCTAGGGGAGTGGTGGAATACGAGCCCCATCCCTTCTGGGGCGATAAAGTGCTCGTCCCGAGGAAGGTCCCGGGGTTGAGTGATTCGAGGCTCAAGGAACTCAAGCCAACCAGTTATTACAGCATGAAGGAATTTGAAGAGCTCCTGAGAGCTGAGATAGAGGAGAGTAAGATCTGGCTCAAGTTCAACTGCCCGGAGCTACCCGATGAGATAGTAAATTCCATGGACTTCTGATTTTTATCCTCTAGATCCTAAGTTGAGTGGTGATAAATTTGCTAGCTATTGAGAACGCGAGGATAATGGGGAGTTATGAGAGGAGTTGCTTAATAATTGAAGATGGGAAGATAGTGGATTTTGGCACTTCAGATACCTGCGAGAAATACAGGGGGAGGGCCAAGTTCCTAGATGCTGATGGAAGGGTCCTCATACCCGGTTTAGTTGACTCCCACATGCACCTTCTCAGCTACGCTCTCTCGATGAGGAGCCTCGATCTGAGGGGTATTAGGAGCATCGATGAGCTCAGGGAAGCAGTTAAATCTAGGGTGAGGGTCTCTAAGCCTGGAGAATGGATAATAGGGCATGGATGGGACCAGGAGAATTTCAGGGATGGAAGATATCCTAGGAAGGAGGATCTAGATGATATATGCCCGGAGAACCCCCTGCTTCTCACTAGGATATGCTTGCACGCCGGCGTGTTGAATTCGAGGGCCATGAAGGAGCTGGGGATAGGGAAGGATCTTTTATTCGAGGATGAACTTTATTCCGCTATTAGGAAGGTTAGATCCTCTATTGACAAGCTTTCCCTCCTGAAGGCGATGAAGAGGCTCCTGAGCTACGGAATAACTGAAGTTCACAGCATGGATGCCTCGCTAGAGGAACTCAGGATCCTCAAGAGTTTAGAAGCGCCTATAAGAGTGAGACTCTACCTCTCAGAGGGGCTGAGCTCAGATGATGCTTTAGTTGAGGGAGTCAAAGTTTACGCTGATGGTAGCTTCGGAGCGAGGACTGCTGCCCTCAGAGAGGAATATGAGGATGACCCCGGGAACTCCGGAGTGCTACTCAAGGGGTGGAAGGAGATTTATGCTCTCTCACGCTCCCTGGCTGAGAGGGGCAAAGTGCTCGCTGTGCATGCGATAGGGGATAGGGCCCTCGAGGAAGTGATAAAAGCCCTGGAGATGGGAGCTAGTAATTTGAGGATAGAACATGCCTCCCTGATCCCTCAGGACCTATTAGAGAGGTTATCTAAAGCTAAGCCCCAACTCATAGCTGTCCAACCTCACTTCACTATCTCAGACTGGTGGCTCGGGAAGAGGCTCGGGGAGAGAGTCAAATACGCTTACAGGTTCTCGGATATGCTAGAGGTGGGATTGAAAATTAGGGGGAGCAGCGATGCCCCAGTCGAGCCCGAGAACCCTTGGATGAGTATTGAAGCTGCTTTGACTGGTGGAGAACTCGGAGTGAAGCCTTTAAGCTTAGATCAGGCTATCAAGATCTACTCCTCCGAGTTGAGCATAGGGTCCGAGGCCAATCTGACTCTCCTAGATACAAGCCCCTGGTCCCTTAATCGTTACGATATCTCGGGAATTAGAGCATCCCTCACGATAGTCAGGGGACTAGTGGCATACGATCCCGATGGTTTAGCTGAGGGATGGCCCTCCCATCCTATCAAGGGGCTATGAGTCGCGATCTCTCAGGGGCTCCGAGGTTCCATGGATGTTAAGTTTTTTAACTAGATGTTCGAGCGCCTCCCGTGAACTCCAGGAGGAATTTCATAATAATAACGGTGACGTGGGCCCTCATGAACCCCTTCACATCAGCCGTAAATGTCTACTTCTCACTCTTCGTCCTAGAGCTCGGGGGGAGCATAGTAGATGTGGGATTGATAAACTTAGCCTCAATGATCACGCTGTCCATCTCGAGGCTCTTCGGAGGGTATTTAGCAGACGTCTTGGGAAGGAAAAGGGTTATCGTACCTATGACTATCTTGTACGCATTCTCCAACTTGATATTCGTATTCGCACCAGATTGGAGGTTCCTATTGATCGGGAATCTTATATGTTCTCTAGCTCTCATGTACCAACCGGCCCTCGCGGCTTTAGTGGGCGATATACTCCCGAGCGAGAGGAGGGGCTCTGGCGTCTCCCTGATGAACGCCCCCTCGCAACTCCTGGGGCTAGCCGGCCCGCCCCTGGCTACTCTAGTGGTATCCTCTCACGGGCTGGAGAGGGGGATGAGGATCCTCTTCCTCCTGGTCTTCCTCTCTACCCTGCTATCCGGGATGATTAGGCTCCTCCTAGTGGAGACCTACAGTTCAAGAACTGAGATGAGCTTTGGACACGCTATTAAGGAGTATAGGAGTGCCCTGA
Source organism: Candidatus Korarchaeum sp. (assembly GCA_020833055.1). GTDB lineage: Archaea > Korarchaeota > Korarchaeia > Korarchaeales > Korarchaeaceae > Korarchaeum. The sequence goes on from JAJHQZ010000004.1 coordinate 120,125, forward strand.
GATCGATGAGAGGGGATCTGGGGAGGCTCATATTGATAAGCTCTTCTGTCATCGGGGTCTACAACATGGCTTATCCTTACCTCCAAGTATACGCTGTGAAATACTTGGGCCTATCCCTCGAACTCTGGGGATTGCTATCGACATTGACAGCAGTTATATCAACGATCTCCCTTCTCATCTCGGGTTACCTCTCCGATAGGATCGGTAGGAATCTCACGATGGCTCTAGGATATCTATCAGCTTGCCTCGGGCTTCTCCTCATTTCCCTAGCTAGGGATCCCCTCTCCTTCTCTATAGCTCTCATCGTGAACGTAATCTTCGCATCCTCGCCTGCTTCTCAAGCTCTACTCTTCGATCTGACTAGTGAGGAGATCAGGGGCAAGATAAACGCTATAAACGGGCTCATAGAGGGGAGCCTCTCCGGCACTATGTCAGCTATAGGAGGATTTATTTACGGGTTCTCTGCTCCATTCCTCTTCTCATTAGCATCTCTGCTACTGATACCGCTCATAATAGGTTCTTTGAAGCTTCCGAGGGGTAAGATATCTTAATTCAGCAGGAGCATCCTGATTCTCCGGATCCATATACTAACATATTATCCTCATATAATTTCTTCCAGCATTCAGCACAGACCCAGATCCCTCCCCTCTCCTTATGACGTGCCCATAGTAAACTTACATTTCCCCTCCCGCATATAGCACACTCATCCATTTCAGATCCCATTGAGATTGATGTAATCGCTTAAAAATCTAAAGGAAGTCCTCCAAGCTAATTTGATGGGCTCTCATCTTAAGGAGCCTCGAACTATTCATCCATACTTTGATCGGGAGGGAAAACCATCTTCTAACTATTTTGAGGCATTCATCTAAGCTAGATAATACCTCCGGCCTCCCCCTCAGTATGTTCCTCACGCTCTCCCTCACGTTCCAAACGCCTATCGGTACGTAGCCCGGGTAAGCTTCCCTGAGTATGAGGACTGATGCCTGCCTCCCCATCCTCATGAGCTCCTCGGAGACCGCGAGCCTGCCGGCGTAGTAACAACCCCCCATGCTAGCGTACTCACGCCTACCCCAGAAGGGCTCGAAGTCTCCAGCTATAGCTAGGGAATCCGTGATTATGCCCGGGAACCAGGCTTCTATCGATTCGTAGCTCCAAGGGCCAGGGATCATTATTATAGCCCACCTATTGTTCAGGTACTCCCCCAAGTACACTCTATACTCCCCGATCTCCTGCATATCCCTTATCTTATCGATTAAATGCCTCGATACTTGATCATCGACAGCAGTTATCGCCCATCTAGTGGGGACGAACTTCCTCCTCCTTCCTAAGAGCCCAGCGCTCAAGCTCTGCTGTATCCTTGAGATCGGGAGCCCGGAGGAGTAGAGCTCCTCGATCGCCTCAGTTGCTGCGACATCCCTATCGTAGTAGAGCCTCTCTATCCTGGGATCAGCCCTGCCAGGCTCCATCCTCAGTTCCTCCAGGAGAGCTGAGGGTCCGAAGGGCTGAAAATCCTCTGATAATATGTAGCCTCTGGGCTTATTCTTCAGCTTGGCTTCGGTTTGAACTGGGCTCTCTGAGAGCATAGCCTCCCTCATTTCCTCAACTAACTTGTCCTGAGCCCTCACATCTACTCTCAATTTTCCCCTGACTAACTGGATCCTCATCCTTATTATCTCATCGAGCCCCTTCCCGAACCAAGTTTCCGGCATCGCTAAGTGCCTGGAGTCACCATGGAAGGGAGGTATCAGGGGCCCTACATAGACCTTGGGGTATCCCGACCTCCCCACGAAGATCTCCGGAGGAGAGGAACCAGATATCTCCTTCAAATCTAGAGAATGCTCTGGCAGTCCCTCAGATATCAGTTCAAGCTCCTTTATCTCCCTGACACTGAAGTCACTCGATAGTATCTTCAGCTTCTTCATGGGGTTAAGTTTTTGTGAGCCCGGAGTATAAAATCGTAATGGAAGGGATAAGGGCGAAGAGCATACTGAATAGGAGCTCCATCGGTGACTACTGCGTGAACCCCTACATAGGCTGCTCCCACGCATGTTCCTACTGTTACGCTCAATATTACACGAGGAGGATGGGTTACTCGGGCGCCTGGGGGAGCTACGTTTACGCTAAGCTGAACGCCATCGAGCTACTAGAGAAGGAGATCATCAGGAAGGCTAGGGGCGTGGTCTACATATCCTCGCTCACTGACGCTTATCAACCCGCGGAATCCTCCTTCTCGATAACCAGGGGGATACTGAAGCTCTTATTAGAGAGGGATTGGCCCATCATAATCCAGACTAAGTCCAGTCTGGTCTTGAGGGATCTCGATATCATAAGCGGGTTCAGTGATGCGAGCGTGGGCCTCACGATAATCACTCTGGATGATGAGATGAGGAGAGCATTAGAGCCGAGGGCTTCCAGCGTGAAGGATAGGATTTATACTCTTCAAAAGCTCAAGGAAGCTGGAATAAGGACTTTCACATTCATAGGGCCTATAATACCGGGAGCGGCTTTAGAGGACATATTGGCTCTAGTGAAGGAGGTGAAGGGTCTATCGGATCTCATTTACTTCGATAGATTCAGGGAGAAGCCCGGGATAAGTATGGGGGAGATGAGTGCGGAGGACTTGAATGCCTACTATAGGAGGATCAAAGCCTCCCTATCCGAGAAGCTGAGAGGTGTGAATTACATCTTCCTCTACTGACTCATGGCTCCAGCTGTACTTTCAATTCATCCGGATCTAAGGACCTGATGAATGCCTCTACTCCCTCCTCAAGCTTGTAGACAGATGTGACCAGCTCATCCACTCTCACCTTCCCTTTCCTGAGGAGCTCTATTGCTGCATCGAACGGGCCGCATCTGCTCCCGAGTATGATTATCTCATTCACGACAGCCCGCGTGTAATCGAATGAAACCTCCTTACCGTGCGTGGATTTAGCGAATATCGTTCCCCTGGGCCTAGTGAGATTAAGAGCTATTTCGAGACCGTTTGGGGATCCCGATGCCTCTACAACGAGATCGAACTCTCCCTTCAAGTTTAAAGCCTCCTCAACAGTCATCGACTCAGCTCCAAATATTTCAGCTAACTCTGATTTCCTGCTCCTCCTCCTTGAGATAGCTACGAGCCTCTTAGGGGCGAAAAGTGCTGATATCTGAACTGAGAGGAGGCCTATCGTTCCCACACCCACTACGGCTATTCTGGATGAGGGGGGAGGGGGCATGAGGAAGAATGGCTTCAATGCGGCCGCTAAAGGCTCGATGAATGCGCCCTGAAGCCAGCTCAGATCACCTATTGGATGGATGAGATCAGCCCTGGTCAGCACGTAATCTGCCATTCCACCATCTAAGCTTATCCCCAATGCTTCCCTCCTCAAGCAATGCTCCCTCAATCCTCTTTTACAGAAGGAGCATTCCCCACAGCTCAAATTGATTTCGCTAGTTACTCTCTGCCCTATAATCCTCTCATCAACGCCCTCACCCACTTCAACTACCTCGCCCGAGATCTCGTGCCCCAGTATTATGGGGAGCTTCCTCACTGCGTAATCTCCGAGGTAAATAGATTTGTCAGTGCCGCATATACCGACTCTCCTGACCCTCACTTTGACCCATCCATTCTCAGGGCTCCTCTCATCAACGTCTTCGAGCCTCAGATCCCTCGGAGCGTGGAGCACTAGAGCCCTCATCGCGGAGTTGATGCCCATCCCCAAGCTTTTAAGCTTCCGCTCCGCTATGTCTAGGTGCCCCTTATGAGGGGAGATGGTCTGAGTAAGGTGGGGGCGGCCCTCCTCATCTTGATAATAGTAGTGGCTGTTGTAGCAGCTTACTTCCTCCTCCAGCCAGTCCAACCGACTCCCACTAAGAAGGTCAAGGTCGCTATACTCTTCGATGTCGGAGGGAGGGGTGATCTCAGCTTCAATGACATGGCCTATCTAGGAGCTACTAAGGCTCAGAAGGATTTCGGTATAGAAATAGAGACTCTAACACCTAAATCACTCGCTGACATGGTCCCATTACTTGAGGATCTGAGTAAGAGGGGCGAGTACGACCTCTTAGTCTTGATAGGGTTCCTATGGACTGATGCTCTGAACAAGACGGCTGATAAATTCCCAGATCAGAAGTTCGCATTAATAGATGCTACTACTGGAGTCGTGAGGAAGAACGAGGTAGATATACTGTTCAGGGAGCAGGAATGCGCAGCAATTGTCGGAGTATTAGCTTCAGGGATGGCTAAGTCCTTAGGAGGGAACAAAGTTGGTGCTGTAGCTGGGATGGACATCCCTCCCCTCTGGAAGTTCCACATAGGCTATCTCTACGGTGTCAAGTACTATGAGAAGGCCACGGGACAGAGGATGGATTTCGTCTGGCAGTACACCGGTACCTTCACTGATACACAAGCTGGCTACAACGCTGCCATGACGCTGCTCCAACAGGACGTCAAGGTCCTCTACGGTCTAGCTGGCTTGACGCATATAGGCATGTTCAACGCCGTTAAGGAGTGGAACTACAGGCAGGGGAAGATCGCAGCCCTAGCCATAGGCCAGGATGCTAGTCAGGAATGGATATCCCCGAAGGATATACCGCTGAGTGGAGCTAAGAGGGTAGACGTCGCTGTTTACACCGCTATAGAGATGGTAGTAAAGGGGACTTGGAAGGGAGGGATAACGACTCTTGGACTCAAGGAAGGAGGAGTCGGAGTATGGGACCTCGATGGTGTGAAGGAGTTCGCTACTCTCGCCTATGAGGCGAAGCAATTGAGGGATATGACTCCCGATGATGTCGTGAAGATCGTGGATCAGCAGAGGAAGGCTTATATACCTGGAGACGCTCAGAGGATAGCCGATGAACTCAAGGAGAAGATAATGAAGGGAGAGATAAAGTTCAAGATGCCAGCTAATCACGATGAATATGATTCCATAATCAGGGAGCTTCTCGCCGGGAACCTGGATGCTGCCCTGGAGAAGGGCTAACTCTCCCTTAAATTTTTTATATTATCGCGCCCTCAACGAGATATGGGACTTTTAGCTTCAGATAACTTGAAGCTCAGTTCTTCAGGAGGTTCATCTTTTGGAGGTGTTATCGTTGAAATTGGTGGAGATGAGGGGGATAACTAAAGTATATCCTGATGGCGTAGTAGCCCTCAGGGGGGTGGACTTCGAGGCCTCGGAGGGCGAGATCCACGGCCTCCTAGGGGAGAACGGGGCTGGGAAAACTACGCTCATGAGGATCCTCTATGGGGAGATAAAGCAAACTAGCGGGGAGATAATCTTCTCCGGAAGGGCTGTTTCATTCAAGGGGCCATGGGACTCGATGAGGAACGGTATAAGCATGGTCTATCAGAGGTTCTCCCTCGTACCAACTATGAGCGTCATCGAGAACTTCCATCTATACTTAAGCTCCTTCCAGAGGGGGATAGGGATAGAGG
>JAJHQZ010000005.1 GCA_020833055.1 Candidatus Korarchaeum sp.
AACTGCTGAGGAACCCTTCAGGCTCATCACGAGCGCGGTCCCCGGGAATACTTCCTCCCAGGATCTGATGGACTTAAGCCAGGATTTCATTCATATGAACGCTCTGGACTGTGAGAAAATGGAGATAAATGATGAAGACAGGGTAATTTTGGAATCTAAGTACGGTAGAGTCATTGGGATAGTTAAGATAGATAATAGCGTGCCTGAGGGGGTTATCTGGACTAGGAGAAGCGCTATAATGCTCGACGGTTTCATAAACGATTTAATAACAGATGAGAAGCAGCAGATAAATGGGGGAAATTGCTTGAATTCGACTAGAGTGAGGGTCTCGAAGGTACGATGAGCCCTCTCACTCCATGGAAGTTTCATCAGCATTCTTCAGGCGGGCTCTAAATATTTATACTAAACCTCGTCGTTCACGGCGGGAATGACCAGAAAGACTTTTAAACTTTTGCTGGCCAGAGACCTCGGGATGTTCCCCCGCAGAGAGAACTTCGTGCGGGATGGAATACGATAGAGACTTGAACGCACGTATAAAATAGCCCGCAGGGTAATGAGCTCTGCGGGATGGGGGAGTTGCGAGCCCCCCGAACCAGCAGATGAGGCTGGAGGCGCAAAGTCCCAGCTAAACGCTGGAAGCCTCGCCCTCAAGGGCGAGGTAGCTCACACGTTGATGGGGGAGCTGAGGGAGGTGGCCTATGGAAATCGAGAGAGAGCTCAAGGAGGCTAGGGAGTGGCTGGATGCCCTAATGGAAAAATACTTTCCCAGAAGGATCAATGAGGAATATCTGGAGTGGCTAATGGGGAAGGAGTCTCGTGGTTATGATGCTATAACTGTGGAAAAAGCTATATTCGAGCCCATGTGGGATCTGCTATCTAGAGGGGGGAAGAGGTGGAGACCCTGGTTATTCCTAGTCCTCTCCAAGAACTTAGGCGTGGATCTGGAGAAGTATAAGGAATTAGCTTTGATAATAGAGCTCCTCCACAACGGATCCCTGATAGCAGATGATATAGAGGATGGGGCAGAAGTCAGGAGGGGGGATAAAGCTATCCACATAAAATACGGGTTGGACATGGCTGTGAACCTCTCCTCAGCTATGTACTTCCTCCCATTGAGGATCTTGATGGAGATGGATTTGGATGGACTGAAGTACAAGAGGTTAGTTAACGCTTACTTAGAGGATATGATAAGGATACACATAGGGCAAGCCACTGACATAGGGTGGCACAGGGGTCTGAGGGACCCAGAGACGATAAATGTAGAGCATTACTTGGAGATGTGCGCTAACAAGACGGGAGTGCTCCCGAGGATGGCAGCTAGATTCGCAGCAATCGCTGCTGATCTCAGCGAGGAGGAGGAGAGGAGGATAGGGAAGTTCGCTGAGTCTATAGGGGTGGCCTTCCAGATCCAAGATGATATATTGAACCTTAGGAGTGCTGAGAGCTTGGGTAAGGAATTCGGCGAGGATATAAGGGAGGGGAAGGTGACTCTAATGGTGATATTCACTCTCTCCAGGGCTAGTGAGGGGGAGAGGAGGAGGCTCAAGGAGATACTATCGATGCACACTAGCGATAGGGAGCTCATAAAGGAAGCTATATCTATAATGGAGAGACACGGAGCTATAGATTATGCTAGAGATCTAGCTAGGAAGATAGTAATGGACTCCTGGGAGGATATAAAAGACCTCCTACCTGAGAACGTTTATAAGGATAAGATAAGGGAGTTAGCTGACTTCTTGATTGAGAGGAGCTTTTGATCAATCCGAAATCTTCTCCAGTGGCTTTACATCGTGCGGCGCTATCTCGCTCATCCCACTCTGGGAGATAAAAGCTACTCTAGCTTTCGATTTCATCTCACTTATATTAGCTGCCCCTACGTAACCGAAAGCCGCTTTCAGCCCCGCTACAAACCTATCCACTACTGTAGTTACATCTCCCCTGTAAGGGACTAAGCCCTCTATCCCCTCGGCTATATCCTTAGAGGGCTTACTGTACCTATCCATAGCGAACCTCTTCGACCTAGCTGAGGGGCTCCCCATCCCCCTGTATATCTTGTAAATCTTCCCCCCTATCATCATCGCAGATCCCGGAGCCTCCTTAGTGCCAGCTAGAGCGTACCCCAGCATTACAGCATCAGCCCCCATCGCGAAAGCCTTAGCTGCTTCTCCGGGCCCCCTTATACCACCGTCAGCTATCACAGCTACGTCCTTAGAGTACTTCCTGACTGCTTCACTAGCTGAAGCTACTGCATAGAGAGTAGGTGCTGCGACCCCAGTGACCTCGCCAGTAGTGCATATACTACCGCTCCCTATCCCCACCCTCAGGCCTATTATATCGAGCCTAGTTATCGCCTCCTCAGCCGCTTCATAAGTCCCTATATTCCCAGCGATCACAGGCACTTCTACTTCATCTATCACTTTCTTAGTCGCTCTTATGACGTTCTCATTGTGGAAATGGGCTACATCGATCACTAAGACATCTACGTAAGGAGCTAGAGTCTTAGCTCTATCTATATCGAAAGGTGATATAGCAGCACCTACCCTGAGCCTCCCTTCCTCATCTCTAGTAGCGAATGGATGGGATTCCCTATAGAATACGTCCTTGGCTGTCACAAGGCCTATGAGCTCACCGGATTCGCTCACGACGGGGAGCTTCTCTATCTTATACCTCGCCATTATTTTTCTAGCTTCTTGAGGAGTTATTTCAGGACCAACAGTAATAGGATCCTTCGTCATTATATCCTTAACGAGAAGGCTCCCATCCTCAGCGAAATAAACGTCCCTTCGGGTCACTATCCCAACTAGCTTCCTCCCGACTACCACTGGCAGGCCAGAGATACCATGTTCCTTCATCAACCTCCTCGCTTCCTCAACGCTGTCCTCAGGAGATACTGTTATGACGTCCCTTATTATGAAGGATTCAGCTCTCTTGACAGCTTTAGCCATTTTCAATTGTTCCTCAATACTGCAGTTCCTGTGCAGTATCCCCAAGCCCCCCATCCTAGCCATAGCGATAGCCATCTCCTCCTCCGTCACAGTATCCATTGGGGATGAGAGTATCGGTATGCTCAGCGTTATATCCCCGATCCTAGTCGTCAAATCGACATTAGAGGGCTCTATCTCAGCCTTCCCGGGCAGGAGTATCACATCATTGAATGTGAAAGCGAACTCGAACTTATCTACCCGCATAAATAGATTCCCCTCAGCTCATGATAAACTTTGCTATCCCTCTCTCTCTAGAGTCCTCACTTTAGGTATCAAGTTCCTCAGGACCCTCCCATCGTAGTACCCGGAGCCAGCGAAGGCCTCACCGTATCTCACTATATAGACGCCCTTCTCAGGTAGCTTCAACTCTATATCATCTCCACGCATCCATCTCTTGAAATCAGATTCGCTGAGATCAACTAAATGCTTCTTCGCACTCCTCCCTATTAAGAAGGATCCTTCTATGCTTATTATGAAGCCGTAAGGGGCTCTCTTCGCTACGTAGACCCCCCTCAGGAAGACGTTATTAATCTCGACCTTCGCCTCAGGGGAGCATGCTCTTATCTTATCCTTCCCTGATGGGAATAACTCCACCCCTGAGATCTCAGATCCGAACCAATCCCTCACCCAATCTAGGAACTCCTTCACCCTGGCTTCCTCAGTACCGCTATGAAGAACCCTATCGTGTCGTTGTCCTGAGGGTATATCCTCATGCACTTCTCCATCTCGTTCCCGAAATCCCAATCCATCCATTTCCTCAACCCCTTCCTCCAGACAAGTCCCTTGACTTCAGGCTCCTCGATTAACGCCCCGATCTGGAGCAATTTATAAACTACCCATTCATTTTCCCTCGGCTCGAATGTGCAAGTAGAGTATACCATGAGACCCCCTGGCTTCAATGTCTCGTAAGCAGCTTTAGCTAGGGAGACTTGGAGCCTCGATATCCTCTCGACGTTCCTCGGGCTCCATCTAGCTAGAGCCCCCCAGCTCCTCCTCACCTCCCCCAGTGAACTGCAAGGGCTGTCCAAGAGAACTTTATCGAAGTACTCCCTCCCCAGTATCTCTGGGGCCCTCCTACCATCGAACATAGTTACTACTACGTTCATAGAGCCCATCCTCTGAACGTTAGATGATAGGGAATCCACTCTCTCCGGGCTAACGTCATTAGCCACTATCAACCCCTTGTAGAGCATCATCTCCGACATCTGAGTCGTCTTCGATCCGGGGGAGGCAGCTAGATCTAATACCCTCTCACCGGGCTTCGGTGAGAGTAGAACTGGAGGCACCATAGATGCGGCCTCTTGGACATAATAAAGGCCTAATTGATGCCATTCAGTGTTTCCAAGCCTTTCAGGCCCTCTAATTACCCTATAACCATATTCATACCAGGGTATCCGCGAGAGCTCCCATCCACTGGCCCTGAGGACTGAGAGGAGCCATTCAGGGTCTACTTTCATTGGATTGATCCTTATGCTCGGGACAGGTCTCTTAGCCATGAAAGATAGGAAGGTCTCGTACTCATCCCCTAAGAGCTCCCTATACCTCCTCTCGAAATCGGGTTTTATCAGGCCCTCAGGTATACCGTATTCCATCGCGTATTGGGACGGGCTCAATTTAATATCGTTGGAACTCGAGAATACGCGATAGCCATGGAGGACGTGAGGGAGCTGATAACTAGATTCGCTGCTGAGAACGCCCTCAAGTACGGGAAAGCGAATGTTAATGCCGTAATAGGAAAAATATTATACATTAGGCCAGATCTTAAGAAAAACATTAGGGAATTGATCCCTCTAGTAGAGGAAGTAGTGCATGTAGTGAATGAGATGCCCAGGGAAGCTCTCGAGAGCGTAGTCGGGAGGGTGAGGAAGGAGAAGAAAGAGGAAGTGAGGAAATGGCCTGATCTACCTAAAGCTGAGAGGGGGAGGGTAGTCACTAGGGTAGCCCCAGAGCCCAACGGTTATCCGACGCTCGGGCACGCTAAGGGGCTCCTAGTCCCCTTCATATACGCTAGGCTATACGAGGGCAGGTTCCTCTTGAGGTTCGAGGACACTAACCCTAGAGTGGAGAAGCTCGAGTATTATGAAGCGATAAGGAACGAGTTCTCGCGCCTCCTCGAAGCTTGCGAGGAGGAACTCGGCCTCTCCCCCGGGAAGTGGGATGAGGAGATAATAGAGTCCTACTACTTAGATGAGATGTACTCCCTCGCCAAGAAGCTCATAGAGGCAGGTAAAGCTTACGTTTGCACATGTCCCGCGGCTGAGGTCAGGAAGAAGAGGAAACTAGGGGTTAGCTGCGATCACAGAGATCAATCTATCGAGATCAATCTGGAACTTTGGGAGAAGATGCTCAACGGCGGCTTCAAGGAGGGAGAGGCCCATCTCAGGCTGAAGACAGATATGAATCACCCCAATGTAACTATGAGGGATCCTGGGATATTCAGAGTGATAGAAGCTGAGCACCCGATACACGGGGATAAGTACAGAGTTTACCCTGTCTACGATTTCTCAGTGAGCGTCATGGACTCATTAACTGGCGTGACTCACGCCTTCAGGAGCAAGGAATTCGAGCCCCATGTAGATGTCCAGAGGCATATAGTGAGGGCTCTGGGTTTGAGGGAATATGAGATGATCCAGTTCGGTAGGATAACTGTAGAGGGGATACCACTCTCCAAGAGGTACATAAGGCCCTTAGTTGAGAGCGGCATCTTGGAGGGATGGGACGATCCTAGGATACCCACTCTCAGGGGGCTCTTCAGGAGGGGGATAACTCCCAGAGCTATAGTCAGGTTCTTCTATGAATTGGGCCCCAGTAAAGTGGATGCCACTGTCAACATGGGGGCTATAGCTTCGATAAACAGGAAGATATTGGATCCGATAGCTGAGAGATATATGTTCGTCCCTGATCCGATAAAAGCTAAGATAGAGGGCCTGAACCCGCCGGTAATAGCTCAAGTAGAGGTGCATCCAGATTCGGAGAGGAAGAGGGAGATAAGGCTGGATGAGAGCGAGGTCTTCATAGCATCATCGGACCTACAGGGCCTGAAGCCTGGGGATGAGCTCAGGCTCAGGGGCTTGGTCAACGTGACTATTAAGAGCGTGAATCCCGATGAGGTCTCCCTCAGGGTGAGCGAGGAACAGAGAGTCAAGGGAGTGAAGATAATACAATGGGCCCCAGTCAAGAGCGGAGTCCCAGCTAGGCTCTTCGTACCAGAGAGCCCTTACAGCTTCAGGATGATCGGGGGTTACGGTGAGCCCGCCTTGAGGGGAATAAGGGAGGGCGAGATAGTCCAGTTCGTGAGAGTCGGCTTCGCTAGATTGGATAAGAAGGACCCACTGACCTTCATATTATCGCACGATTGATGTTAGAGCTCGAGAGGGCATATGCTGGTAATACCCACTGATTAAATATGGGGAATCCATTTTAAAGCGAAGTCGCCCCTATGAAGAGAAGATAGTCATGAAGAGGACGCTAGCCCTCCTAATAATACTTTTGTTAGCGAGCTTCAGTACATTGAGCACTCATTGTCACGACTTCTCCCCATCGGAAGTCTTCAGTTTGAGGATTTACAGTTCAAAACCCGCTTTTAGCATCCCAAAGCCCATAATATATAATTACACGATTTACGTGACAGGAGGTCAGGGGAGCGATGTAATAGCTGTCTCCACAGATGGTAAAGTGCTCTGGTCACAGAACGCCGGTGGCTTCATAGCTACACCGCTCCTCTTAGTCCCTGATGTCTCCATCAGCTCAACTAAGAAGGAAGCTTGGGTAATAGCTCTAACAGAAGCTCCCGAACTGAGGGCATTGGAAGCTGTTAATGGGGGGCTGAGGTTGTACGGAGTAGTTCTACCATCGAAATCTGCTGGTGTTCAGCCTGTGTACGCTGGGGATGGTAGGACTGTATTCCTTCCCCTACAGAGCTCTATTCAAGCGTTCGATATAAGATCGAGATCCGAACTTTGGTTAAAAAATTTAACATTTAGGATAAGTTTCCTCAAAAACTTGGGAGATAGTTTGCTCGTCCTGGGGAGGGACGATCTAGCGCTTCTCAGCTCCAAGGGAGAGATTCTATGGGAGAGGAAGTTGAACCAGAGGATAGAGGCTTTCGGTGCGAGCTCAAGTTATCTAGCAATTCTACTCGAAAATAAGACATTGGTGCTAATAGATGCGAAAAAGGGGACTCATCTCTCCAAGATAGATCTCTCGAATCAACTGGGGTACAGCGTACCACAAGGGGAATTTCAAATCGTAGGAGGAACTGCTGTTCTCGTTGGATCGAGCGGGGTAATATATCAGATAGATCTGAAGAAGATGGAGGTCAAGAGATCGATAAGAACATGGGTTGAGCCGGTGAAGCAGCCAATAATAATAGAGAACGCTCTATTTTACTTCGGGAGGGGATTAGTGAGGGAGTATCACTTCCCCCTCGGGATAATGCTCTCCGAGGTCAGGATCGAGGGAGGTATGGGGAGCGATCCCTACGTATTCAAGGATCCCAGAAATAAGAGCTATGGGATAGCTCTCTTCGATTATTCAGGAGTATTGCATTTACTTAGATTCCCTGAGCTCACTATAAAGATCTTGGATTTGAAGGAAGAGAGCGGGGGTTACTTAATCGAGGGTTATGTTTGTAGTACGGCTTCATCAGGATCTAGGGAACTTTTAAAGATTTATACGCTCGATAAGGACGCTAATCAGATAGGTGAAAAGGTAGTAGGATCTATAGGGCCAGGGGAATGCTCAGCAAGGTTTTCGACATTCTTGCCCGGCGGAGGGGCGCTAGGCTTAATCATGGGGGGCTTCAAGTTCCCACCAAATGCTGTGATCGGGATGAGAGCTGAGGATTGGATATCCATGAAGCCCGGAGTCACAGTCACTACTACGAGGCCCGCAGTAATCCCCTCCTTGAGCTTCGAATACCCGGAGAGCGTTATCGTCGGTGAGAAGTTTAAAGTGAGAGTGAGAGGTATTAACGGCTGGAACGTCTCTAAACTAACCCTTAAGCTCACTGGGAGCGGTATAGATGAAGCCGTAAGAGAGATCAGCTCTAGTTATGGGGAGGAATTTGAAGTAGAGCTTGATAGTTTCGCTAGGAGGGTATCTGAGGATGCGAGGATCCTCTTAATAGGGGACGGCTCAGTGCTCCGGGATGAGGCCCTGCTCATGAGGATAGAGAGGGGGAAGATAATAGAATCTGTAGAATCTCCATCTAGTCTGAACTTGAACGAGAGCCTCTATTTGAACTTGACTCTCGTGAATAGATATGGTGAGGGGGAGCAGTTCATAGCGAGAGTGGAGCTGGGTAACTCGAGCGATGAGAAGGTTACGATGCCCCTGGCTGCGGGAGGGTCCCAGACTCTTAGGTTCAGCATAAAGCCGAAGGTGAATGGGAGCCTCCAGTTGCTAATATCAGTCTTCCTGAGCAATGGCACTAAGGTAGATGAGTACTCAAAGCCCGTTATCGTTCTGAAGCCCCCAGTGACTCAGACTCCTCAAACAACGCTCATTACGACTACACCAGCAATCCCTCAGGTCAGCGTGCCTCAGATCAGGACGGAGTACCTCATGGCAGCAGCTCTCTTACTGCTCTCATTAGCGATATCCCTCCTCATAGTGAGGCCCAAGCCTCCGAAGAGGAGGATAGAGGTAATAGCTCCGATGCCCGAAGTCCCGGAGGTAACTGGAGCCCCGGAGTTAGAGGTTCCAGGGGTTGAGGAATATCCTGAGATCCCATTGGGATGGGAGGAGGGAGTGGAAGCCCCTGAGATAACGGAGGAGGTCCTACCTAAAGAGGAGATCCCGCCGGAAGAGGGAGTCCCGGGAGCCCCGCCAGTGGAACTCATAGAATCTATTGAGAGGGGAATTAGGGAACTGAATCTGAAGATAGAGGAGATCAAGAGCAAGCTAGCTGATATAGAAGAGTTATTAGGGTTCGAAATATCCCCATATAGGCTTGTTGATGCCGAATCTTCCTTAGTCACTGCTGAACTGAGGCTCAGGGAGGGCAATTACGGGGAAGCTGAGAGGTTAGTGAATTCAGTCAAGCAATCGATCAGAGTACTGGATGAGGAAATTAAGGAAGCTGAGAAAGTGTTCAGAGAGAATTGGAAGGCTGTAGAGAATAGGATAGATATAATGCTGAGAGTTTGGGGGAAAGCTCCAGCTATGATGCTAACTATGGTCCCTCCAAGCTTCAGGATAGCTGCTCTCGAGAGGTTCATGAGGATCCATAAGGAGAAGAAACTGGAGTTGAGAGGGGATGAGTTAGTCCTTATCAGCGATTGAATTTCCCTATTTTCTCCCTAATTTCATTATATAACTCGTCTATGAGCTCTTGATAATCAGCAATGCCTTCCTCGACGCTATCCATCTTCCTCTCGAGAGTCCTAGTCCTCTCCTCGCTTATCAGATCGGGGAATCTTTCCTTGAGGAAGTTATATACTTCGATCCCAAGCTTCGTCGGTATCAACTTCTGATTCCTCTCTATAACGTAACCCCTCTGAAGTATCTTCTCAACTATAGTAGCGTAAGTTGAGGGTCTCCCGATCCCTCTCTCCTTCATCAATGCCACTAAGTTACTCTGAGTGTAGAGGGGCGCCGCTGGGACGGCTTGATGCTCTATGATGACATCGAAAGTCCCCTCCTCCAGCTTGGGCTCCGGTGCGTAGAGGAAGGGGTACCAATCGATCCACCCCCCTCTGGCCCCTATCAACCTCGTCACCTCTAACTCGCTCCCCCCTATCCTGACGCTAGCCACTTGCTTGACTAAGGTACCGTCTTTGGATTGGGAAGCGATGAACCTCCTGAATATCAAATCGTACAACCTCAAGTGATCTTTAGTCAGACCCTCGATGATAATTATCCCCTCTCTGATATAATCGACGAGCTCTTTAGCTGAGAGAGGTTTAGTTGGCCTTATGCACTCATGGGCCCCTCCCTCCCCCCACTTCCTGGGTACGAACTCATCCCCTAAGACTAATGAAGCCACTCTGAAGCCAGCGTCACTGACCCTCGGGCTATCGGTCCTGTGGTAAGTTATCAGACCTGTCTCAAATAGGAATTGTGCTAATTGCATCGTCATATTCGCGCTCATCCTCAGCACTCTGTTAGCCTCCCCTATCATAGCATCCGTCGTGAATGGGGGAGGCGGTTTCACTACTTCTTCTTCTATCTTGAGCTCTCTTATCTGTATTTTAGAGGCCCCTTCCTCCCCTACTTTCCCATCTATCTTCAGAAATATACCATCCCCTTTTATCAAGCTCACTATCCTCTTATTCTGATGCTCCCTGTACCTATCTATCACCCATCCTAAGACCGGTGTTTGGGCCCTCCCAGCGGATAAGTTCCTCTTCCCGAACTTCCTCTGGACTTCAGCGCTCAACTCGAACCCTATCCATCTATCCTCCACTCTCCTAACTATCTGAGCCTCCACCATCCTCTCATTAATCCCCCTCAAGGACTTTAGGGCCTCAACTATAGCTCTCTTAGTCACCTCGTGGAATTCCGCTCTGTATATCTCCTTAGATGAATCCATTATGAGTTGATATATGTCCCAAGCTATCTTCTCCCCTTCAGTATCAGGATCAGTCCCTATTATCACTCTAGAAGCCTCGAAACTCAGCCTCCTGAGGCTCTCTATTACGCCCCTGCTATCCCTCAGGTCCGTGGAGCCGCACTTAGGACATCTATCCATATCAGTGAACTGATGGCCGCAAGAATTACAACGCTTTATCGAAGTGTAGACGGGGACGTAAGTCCCGTCCTCAATCAAAACACCGTGGTATCCAATAGTAGTAGTTAGATCTACGACATGCCCCCCGCTCGCGACTACAGTTAATACGTAATCTCCTGTGGTCACTTCATAAGCCATGAGACCATCTAAGAACCTCCTACTCGGTTTCCCAAAGAAGTTAGCTATAGTCCTGGCCTTACTTGGGCTCTCTACAATGAATAGAGCTGTTTTAAGTAAATTGGCTAACTCATATCCTTTTTTAAGGGAAGATAAGAGCCTCCTGCTCTCATCTATCTCAGATTTCAGCTTCTCCAAGTCGACTTCACTCAGCTGAAGGAAATCTATCTCCTGAGCTCTCGCTCTCTTGATGAAGGAAGTGAGGACTGGATCCTCATCCCAAACTAAGCTAGCTCCTCTAGTAATACCACCTGGATATAATCTGGATGTCCTCCCAGATCCCTGGAGATAAGTCCTTATGTCCGGGATTATTATCTTCCTACTCTTTATATCTATGATGACATCCGCTAAGCTCGAGATAGAACTTATCTTCTCCTCATCCCTTAAGATATCCTCTATTATCTGTCTGGCCCTCTTTATATCGTCTCCGCTCGGGTTCCTCCTCAACTTAATCGCTAGTTTCCTCCCCTCATCGCCTAGAGCCCTAGATAGAGAGGAGAAGAGTGAGATTATAGAGGCGTCTTCCATCTCGCTGACTTCCCTCAATGTTATCTCGAACTTAGGGACTCCGTAGAAGATAACGTACCTTATCCTCCTCGGTAGATCTATCCCCCTCACTAAGACACCGTAAGGTCTCGCGGCCCCGATCAAGCAATCTAGCCTTCCCTCGCTGAAATCCCTAACTTTATCCTCCTCATAACCGTGCATAACCTCCCCTCTGAATCCAGCTGATTCCACTAAGTCTAGAGCCTCATCAGCTAAGTCCATATCGGGGAGGTAGAGGAGGAAACCCCCACCCATCCCCTCAATGAAGGGACCCAGCTCGCGTCTCTCCTTCGTATAGATATCGACCACGTTCCTCAGGAGCTCTGGCCTCATTACCCCTACTTCGAATCCCAAGAGGGACCTGAATAGGGAAGCCCTCGGCCCGGGCCTCCCTGTAGCTGTTGAGACCACTAGTACGCTATCAGTCCTCTTCCCCACTTCCTTCCCCCTTATAGCGTTCCAAATATCTTCCTGATCGAATCCCATTAACTGTAGTACTTTATCAACATTTTTCGAGTTCTTTAGGAAGGAATCCACATCGTCAACGAATATGAATGAGAATCTATCCACGGATCTCTTGATGGCCTCGTGATTGACCGCTAGGTACTGCGAAGTAGTGAGCAGGATATCGAAATCCCCCGACTCTAGGGCTGAGAGGAACTCCTCCTTCCCCCTCATCCCGCTCCTATAACTCAGGACTCTCAAGTCCTTACCGGAGAGTTTAGAGTAATTAATCAAGTTGTAGTGGGCTTGATCAACTAGTAGGGATGTCGGGAATATCATATACGATTTCCCGAATCCCCTATAAGCGAAATAAGAACCAGTTATAAGTCCGAAGACTGTCTTCCCGACGCCAGTAGGCGCTATAGCCGCGAAACTCCTCCTAGCTAGAGCCCTCTTAGCCCACATGAGTTGAGCTTCCCAAGGGGGAGAGCCTATGCAGGACTCGAAGAACTCCTTATACTTCTCCAGCTCCTCAGAGATAGCCCTGAGATCTTCCTCTAAGCATGATCCCCTCTCATGAGTTTTGAAGATCTCGTCACCCGGGCACAGCCCTAGGAATGCTGCGGGTATCATGATCATCACCGCGCATTAAGTCTACTATACCCAGTTCTAACATACTGATAGCGAGCTTTATATCGATTTCATTTGGAAAAAGCAGGGTTGAAATGAGGCTCATATTTCCTATTGGGGAATTAAAATCAGATCTTAAGTTAAGCAAAATTTCAGAAAATCTAGAAAAGGTAAAATTCATTGCAATAGTTGAGATAAGTGATTTAGGGCTGGTCACTGATATAGCTCTATTAGAAGTTGGGGGTGAAGTAGAGCTCCTCCCCGAGATAATCATGGAGTTAGAACCAGATATATTCGTCAGTTATGAGGTATCGAACATAGTGGAAGTCCTAGTGGGGAACGGGACTAAAGTAGCTCTGACATCTTCCGATACACTATATGGAGCTTTCAGGGACTTACTCCTCGGGAGAGCTAGGGTCCTGCCGAAGGGCGAGGTCTCCCTTAAGTTCGCTAATTGAGTCGACTCTCGAGTGCTGTGATCTCGCTCTTTTATCACAGTTAAGCTCATTAGGATGGGCTCAAGGAATTTAAGCGATCTTTAAGCAGGAGGAGCAGAAGGTCCCCGGTGCGAGTGATGGAGCTGGTGAGTATCGGGAATCAGAAGCTGACCTCCTCCCGCCTTCAGGGGAGGTTTGGAGCTACATCCCCCCTTCGAGGGTTCAGCCCCGGGCCGGGCCTTCAGTACCCCTATCCTAAACGGGACTCGGGGTTATAAGTATGTAATCAAACGGAAGTTTATAATTAATCTTTTTCTATCCATCCCGCCTTGGGAGGAGAGCTTTCAGATATAAAGAGGAGCATATCTTTCAGAGCACTACAGCTTGCAAGCCCTTGAGATAGAGCGTCCAGGGGTGCTTAGGATCGAACGGGTGGTCTGGTGAGGGGCCCATCTCCCCCAATATCTTTATCTCCCTGCCAGCTATTGAAGAAGCTCTCTCCACGATCTTCCTGAAATCCTCCTCCTTTATGAAGAGGCTGCAGGAGTAAGTGAGTATCATCCCCCCTGGGGCCACTCTAGAGATAGCTGAGGAGTTGAGAGCGACGTAAGCTCTCTTGGCACTATCTACCATCTCCTTACTGGGAGCGAAAGCGGGTGGGTCTACTATCACTATATCATATAGATCGCAATCACTCTCCAAGAACTCCTTAACTCTAGATCTTATCGCTCTCATCTCGACTGAATTCAGCTTCATATTCTCGCTCATCTCAGTTAAAGCGTAATCCGATTCCTCGACTGCTGTGACCTTAGCGCCGAAGAGAGCTGCGTGAATCCCGAAGCCCCCGGTGTAACTGAAGAGATCGAGTACCCTATCCCCGGGGCCGGCTAAACGCTCCACTTCCAATCTATTCATCCTCTGATCTATGAAGAAACCGGTCTTCTGACCTTCAATAGTGTCCACGTAGAATATAGCCGATCCCTCCCTTATTATAGCTCTCTTCTTATCACCGAACAAGACCTTCCTCTCTATAGGGAGTCCCACCTCCCTCCTCGGCCTGCTATCGTTCCTCAGTATTATCGAGGAGGGTTTGTATATCCTCTTAATCAACTCAGCTATCCCCTCGATCCTGACATCGATCCCTACGGAC
This sequence comes from Candidatus Korarchaeum sp., assembly GCA_020833055.1. Classification (GTDB taxonomy): domain Archaea; phylum Korarchaeota; class Korarchaeia; order Korarchaeales; family Korarchaeaceae; genus Korarchaeum. Next base: position 14,101 of record JAJHQZ010000005.1, read on the forward strand.
GTCGAGGAAATCACCACTATATCATCGTAGACATCTACTATAAGACCCGGAAGCTTATCTGCTTCCGTGTGGACCCACCTGAAGAAGTTACCTAGCTTCATCCTCTCCCTAGTCCTCAAAGCTTCCCTCAGCCTCTCCTCAATCAACTCCTCGGGGTTTATCAGCTCCTCAGATAGCACCCTGACAGCTATGCTCCCTATACCCTCGTAGAACCCCAAGCCCAACGTATCCCCTGATTCGTCCTTGAGGACTACTAGATCCCCTCTCGAGACAGGCCCCCTTATGGAGCTCAACCACTTCGCGTATATGTTCAAGTGACCCTTCCTAGCTCTCTCGACACCCTCCCCCCTCAGCACCACTTCCCCTGTAACGCCCCACCTCAAATACTATCTCCTCAGGAAATCCGGTTCCTTCGGGATCCCCTCAGTTAGGGCGATTCCCTTGTTCTTACTCACGAGTACAGTATCCTCTATCCTTATCCCTCCCCATCCCCTTATGTAGATACCGGGTTCATCTGTTATAGTCATGCCCTCCTCCATAAAGCCCCTCTTCCCGACTAAGAGCCTTATATCCTCATGTACCTCCAGCCCTACCCCATGGCCCAGGGAGTGGACGAAGTACTCCAAAAGGCCAGCTTCCCTCAATACCTTCCTCGCCTCGATATCGGGCTTCTCGAAAGCTATACCTCGCTTCATATATTCCATAGCTCTAATTTGAGCGTTCAAAACGGCTTCGTATCTCTCAATGAACTCATTAGGAGGGGTTCCGATGAAGTAAGTCCTCGTTATATCTACGCAATACCCCTTGTACTTAGCTCCGAAGTCTATCAAGAGTATATCCCCCTCAGATAACTTCCTCTCGCTCGGTATGTGATGCGCGTTGAATGAGTTCATCCCACTAGCCACTATAGTCGGGAAGCTGCTCCCATCCGCTCCTAACTCCCTCATCTCGAACTCCAACCTATTAGCTATCTCCACTTCACTCATCTTAGGGACTATCTCCAAGGACTCGAGAGCTCTCATTGAGATAGATGCGCTCTCCCTCATCAATCCTACCTCATACTCGCTCTTAACGGATCTCATCCTATTCAATTGCTCCCTCGAATCTATAGTAGCTACGCTCTTCTTCCCCCTCCTGAAGACCCTCCTCATCTTCTCAACTAGCTCCTTCCTCTCAGTGAAATCTATAGCAACTCTCCTCAATCCCCCAGAGATGTTTAAGAGGGTTTTAAATGGATTGGGCTCCTCTACTTCCTTCTTGTTCGTCCCGAAGTACGGCTTGAATACTTCGACGTGGAAGGGGGACCTCTCCTTAGCTATCTCATCCCCGAAAGCGTACCTAGCTATTAAGTAGGGCTCTCCGTCTAAGGGCACTGCTAGGAGCTCAGCTTCCATAGTCCCAGAGAGGTAAAGCATGTTCGGGCCCGGTGCGAAGAGGCTCAGATCCACGTCTCTCCTCGCCATCCATCTCCTCAACCTCCTTATCCTCGACTCGAGTTCCTCCTTAGGGTACATAAGGTTGAGAGATCAGCTGAGCTTAATTAATTTACCATATTCAGGGAGTATCAAGCGATCCCTCATCCTCCTAGGGATGAAGGCATCGAAGAGATCGGGATGCTCTGTATGTATAGGTATTATGCGTCCGGGATTTATCGATTCCACGAACTCGCTCATCTGCTCCGGTGCCATGTGTCCGGAGACGTGTATCCTGTAATACCTCCTCACGCCATATAGGAGGAGCCAGTTCATCAACCTATCTAGGGAGAGGGCTGATTCCTCACTGAAGGACTCGGATCTACTGAGTATGAAATCCAGTTTGACTTTGACATTTATAGGGATCTCATAAAGGAACCTAGTGGCGTTACTCGTGAGGACGAGGAAGTTATGAGGTTCCTTAAATATCTCAGCTCTCCTCTCCCCCTGAATTATCGCTTCATCCCCCGATAGGTCCTCGAACCTCTCTATGAACTTCTTCATCCCTCTCCTCTCCCTAGAGCTCACTCCCTCACCTCTCCTCTTCCTCCTCCAGAGGAGGTATTCTCCGATCCCCGGCAACCCATCTATCCCAGCACCCCTCATCTCCTCATTGATGAAAGCGATCCTCTCATCCATCACTAGGACTCTGGATAACTTCCTAGCAGCTTCGAAAACGCTCCTTATCCTATCAGCATCCGATGAGGAAGTCTCTAAGAGTATGAGGGAATCTGAACCATCGCAAACGGATCTTATCCTCTCAGTCACCTCTCCCTCACTCGAGAGCTCGAATTTTATCCTCTTCGGAGGCTCAACTCCCCACCTGTAGAAGAGCCTCGCCTCCAGCAGCCTTATTATAGATGTCTCTGGGTCGTTCTCAGGGGCTACTTTAGTAGCCTCCATTATCAGGGCATCCACCCCTATCGATGCTGCTTCATCTATGAAATCTAGGGTCATATCCCTCCTCGGGCCGTGCATCCTCAGATCGCCCGTATACGCGAGCTTGATATTACCGCACTCTATCAAGAAGCCGTAGGAACCGGGGACTGAGTGATCAACGTGTATTGGCACGATTGAGAAATCCCCCACGCTAATACTATCTCCAGTCCTGAAGGTCCTGATCGTGTGGAGGATCTCATCAGCGTAACCCAGCTCTACATTAGCCCTTATTATCTTACTAGCGGCTTCACCCATATGAGCCTCTATCCCCTGAGGCAGTAAGTTCAAGTAACCCCAGTGATCTTGGTGAGCGTGGCTTATGAAGACGCCCCTCAAACCCTCATGCTCTAATGAGCTTATCAGTCCTGTCTTGAGGTAATCCTCATCGAAAGAAGGTGACATGAAGGGCCTCTGGAAGAACTCCTCCTCCCTCAAGAAGTTCTTACCGTAATCCAAGAGGATCGACTCATTGGAGGACCTCAGTAATATCCTGTTCCCCCCTATCTCCCGCACTCCTCCCAATATCCTGAGCTCCACGTGAGCTATATCCTATAAGCTCTTTTAATATTACTTGATTACGGTGCTCCGACCCATAACCTTTTATATTTCCTCCTGACACTACCGGATGGCGGGGTAGCTCAGCCAGGTAGAGCATCCGGCTGTTAACCGGAGGGTCGTGGGTTCGAGTCCCACCCCCGCCGCTATTAATTTTTAAGACCCTGTTGAATTCGAGGTGGTGTAATGCGTCGAGATGAATTCTACATAATCTCGAGCAGAGAGATAAAGGAGGGAAAGGTGACAGATATATACTTCCTCAGGACTCTAGAGGTCTTGAGAGCTAAGGGATTGGCTGATAAGAGAGTAGTTATGGAAGTAGCAGCTAGATCCATACCTAATAAAGCGAGATGGGGGATATTAGCTGGAGTAGAGGAAGTAGCTGAGCTCCTAGAGGGCAGGGATGTAGATGTATACTCCCTGCCTGACGGGAGTATCTTCAGGCCCTGGACACCTGTAATGAGGATAGAGGGCCCATACTCGGAGTTCGGGGCTCTCGAGACATCTATACTAGGTTTCTTGAGCAGCCTCTCTGGAGTAGCTACAGCAGCGGCTAGAGTTAAGATGGCAGCTGGAGATAAACCCGTCTTCAACTTCGGGATAAGGAGGCAGCACCCAGCAGTGAGCCTAGCTTTCGAGAAAGCTAGCTTAATAGGGGGGCTCGATGGTTCCTCAGGCATACTAGTTGAGGAGCTCGGATTCAAGCCAGTCGGGACAATGCCCCACGCAATGATAATAATCTTCGGAGATCAAGTGAAGGCTTGGAGGTCCTTCGATGAGGTAATGCCGGAGGAAGTGCCGAGGATAGCTTTAGTAGATACTTTCTACGATGAGAAGACTGAAGCGATAATGGCTGCCGAGGCCCTAGGGAGGAAGTTGTCAGGAGTCAGGTTAGACACTCCGAGCTCGAGGAGAGGGGATATGAGCGAGATAATAAGGGAGGTGAGGTGGGAGCTGGATATAAGGGGGTTCGATCATGTGAAGATATTCGTCTCAGGCGGCTTGAATGAGAACACAGTCAAGGAGTTCTCTGAAGCTGGAGCGGATGCTTTCGGCGTCGGATCTCATATAGTGGGGGCTAGGCCAGTGGACTTCGGTATGGATATAGTTGAAGTCGAGGGGAAGCCGATAGCTAAGAGGGGGATAAGGAGCGGGGCCAAGGAGCTATTCATATGCGACGATCACTTAATATATGAGGCTGTGAGCAAGGGGAATAGGCCGAAATGTCCCTCGTGCGGGAGGGATATGAGGTACTCTTACCTGAGGGTGGTTGAGAGAGGGAAGCTCAACTACAGGATAGAGGACCTCAAAGAATTGAATAAGAAAACGAGAGAGTTACTCAAAAAATTAAGAGAGCTCGGGGAAGGAATTTAAGGATATTCTAAAGTAACGCCCCTCTTAGAGACTCTCACTGGGAAGGAGATACTAGCTGATGTCAAGCTTCTCGCTACTTCCTCAGGGGATTCGTGTAAGATTACCACGCATCCCCCTCCCCCAGCCCCAGAGAGCTTGGCCCCTAAGGCGCCTCTCATCCTAGCCTCCCAGACTATCCTCTCTATCGAAAAACTGCTAACTCCCAGTGAGTAGAGCAAGCCCTGATTTATGTTCATCAGGGAACCTAATGTCTCGAGATCCCCTGATTCCAATGCATCCCTCCCCCTGAGGACTAAGCCAGATATAGTCCTGATTATCCCCTCATGTAGATCTGGGAAGGATTCCCTCAGCTTTGAGACCCTCTCGACCATCTCCCTCGTCTTACTAGGCTCTCCTGTGCAAGCTATAGCTATGGGAACTTCCTTGTAGCCCAGGCTAGAGACTCTCATCTCACCATCAGACCACTCCACCCAAATGACTCCACCGAGCACTGCGCAAGCCGGACCCGTCTTACTAGCCCTGCCATGTATTATCCTCTCGAAAGTGTAGACAGCATCTAAGAGCTCCGATTCGCTCATATCCAATCCGAATAGGGCATCTATGGACTTAGATATAGCTGCGGCTACTGAAGCAGAGGAAGCCATACCGCTGCTAGCGGGTACCTCGGATCTTATCCTTAAGTGAACTCCCCCCTCTATTCCGTACTTACTGAGGAGTTCCTTCAGTCCCTTAGCTAACTTGACGAGATCCTCATTGTACGAGCTCCCCTCCTTATAGACCCCCAGTTCGGATTCTATCAGTATCTCCCCCTTAGGGAGGGGGGAGGCCTCCACATGGCTACGCTTATCTACACTGAGAGCGAGAGCTGGGGAGCCATATAGGACAGCATGTTCCCCCAGGAGGAAAGCTTGTGAAGGTGCGGAGGCCCTTACCCTCAAGTCAGCACCCTCCGGAGTATCCGAGAGCGATCTAATTAAAGGTGATCTGAGGGTGGCCTCATAATACTAACGAAATATAATGTACTCACGCTTAAAATATAAATATTGTATCCAGTTATGTTAAAATTTTTCTAAAAACTCAACAATATATCAACAAAGAATCAAAATAATTACAATTTCTACTAAAATAAATAAAAAAATTGTGAGAAAGTATGGTCATTTACTGAGAAATATAAATGAAAGATCCATATCTCCTTTTCAAAATATTAAGTTTTATTGCTATATGATAATTGTTTAACGTGCACTTTTATATTTCGAGTTCGAGTTAGGAGCTGGGTCGAGACCCTTGAAGGTAAAAGTAGCCTTAGCAGGGATTGGGAACGTTGCATCAGCTATAGTTCAAGGTGTCTTCAAATATAAAGATCTCTCAGATGACGAGTGGGCTCCCGGTATCATGCATGTGAGATTCGGTCCTTATCACATCTCTGACATAGAGTTCGTCGCTGCATTCGATGTGGATTCGAGGAAAGTGGGTAAAGATCTATCTGAAGCTATATTCTCTAGACCCAATGTATTGGAGAAGTTCGCAGAAGTCCCCAAGCTAGGAGTGGAGGTGATGAAGGGGCCCGTGCTAGATGGAGTCGCCCCCCACATGAGGGAGTTCAGATACGGGGAGGGGTTCCAAGTTGACGATTCCCCGAGCGTTAACGTAGCTGATGTGCTCAAGGAGAGCGGAGCCGATGTATTAGTGAACTTAATACCAGTGGGGAGTTATGAAGCGAGTAGGGCTTACGCTAGAGCTTCCTTAGAGGCTGGAGTGGGCTTCATAAACGGTATACCTGAGTTCATAGTGAGCGATCCAGAGTGGGGTGAGTTATTCAAGAGTAGAGGGATACCCGCGGCTGGCGATGATTTCAAGAGTCAAGTCGGTGCCACTATACTGCATAGGACCCTAGCGAGGCTATTCGTAGACAGGGGGCTTAGGATAATCAACACGTATCAGTTGAACATAGGAGGTAATATGGACTTCCTGAACATGATAGAGGAATCTAGGCTCACCTCAAAGAGGATAAGTAAGACAGAGGCTGTGACGAGCCTCATTCCATATGAGATAAGCGCTAGAGTCGGCCCTAGCGATTACGTCCCGTTCCTAGGTGATAGGAAGGTAATGTACCTCTACATGGAGGCCGAGCAGTTCGGTGGGTTCAAGATATACTTAGATGTCAAGCTGAGCGTTATGGACTCCCCCAATGCGGCTGGTGTCGCTATAGATGTGATAAGGGCTGTGAAGCTCGCGATGGATAGGGGGATAGGGGGGCCCCTCATAGGGGTCTCGGCTTACTTCTTCAAGCATCCCCCTAAGCAATTCCCCGATTATGTTGCGAAAGAGCTCGTTGAGGCATTTATAAGGGGAGAGAATGTCTGAATTAAGATCTCAATTTATCTATTTTCTCCAAAATTCCATCCAATGAGAAATAAGCTTTAGCAAATACTCCCTTACCCTCACCCCTCATGTACATCCACGACTTGGAGACGGGGTCTATTATCACTCTCTCATCACCCAGTTCGGCTTCCACCCTACCATCCCCCCTCCTCTTTATCATGAAGCCCCTGCTCATCAGAGCGTCTATCACTCTATCCAGCATTAGATCACCCGATCAGGGCTATCTTACCATCTTTTTAATTTTTCACCCCCAAACCCCTCACGGGAGGGACACTCTAAAGGGGATCTATCTGAGGAGTCTAGGGAGTTTCCTCTCGAATAGGGAGATATCGTTCAAGGGCCTCCCGCTGTCCGCTCCCTCCTCAACTTCAAGTAGTAAGATAGTATGAGGGATATCGCGAGCATGGACGTTACTATCTGTGTGGAGACCATCAGGAGGAGCGTCATCTCATCGAACTGCGAGTAATAGAGCTTAAGGCAACAAGTAGCATGATCCCCTTCAGTGAGGGTCAACCTAACCTCTCTAGATGCTTCAGGAAGGTACTCATAGCCACTAGAACTGATTTTCTTGTTCCCGCTGAATGTGAGATTTCCTAAGGAGCCTCCCTCTCCGCTGAGGAATCCCATGGATATGTTCAAAGTCCCCTCCGACTCGCAAGTTATATTGTAGTAGACCTTGAGCGGCGTCTCCTCTATCGGGAAGGAGGTAATTGCCTCTCTCTCAAGAGAGAACTCCTCATCTAACATGAGCTTAGGCGCTTCATAGTACATAGCGCCAATCCCTATAGAAAAAGAGATTATGAATAAGATAATCCCTATGATCAGGGCCCTCATTTCGGGTACCAGCACTTCACGAAGTGACCGGGGAAGACCTCATATTCAGGAGGCTCCTCATCGCACTTACTAGTCGCTATAGGGCACCTGGGCTTGAACCTGCATCCGGGAGGAGGATTAACGAGGCTTGGAGGCTCTCCGGGAGGGACTTCCCTCACCCTGAGCCTGTTCTCTGGATCTGGGTCTGGGATAGCGTTGAATAGAGCTCTAGTGTAAGGGTGCAATGGGTTCCTCAATATCTCTCTAGTTGGGGCCCTCTCGACGATGTGGCCCGCGTACATTATGAATATCTTCTCCGAGAAGTACCTAGTGGTCGATAAGTCATGAGTTATGTATATGACGCTCATATCATGCTTCCTCTGGAGCTCAGCGAATAAGTTCAATATCTCCACTCTAACTGAGGCATCGAGCATCGAGACAGGCTCATCAGCTATTATGAGCTTCGGATCTAGTATCATTGCCCTAGCTATAGCTACCCTCTGGAGCTGTCCCCCGCTCAACATGTGCGGGTATTTGAAGGCGAACTCCTCCGGAGGGAGCCTGACCTCGTTCATGATCGAGAATATCTTCTCCCTCCTCTCCTCCTTACTCACACCGTGTATTATCAGGGGTTCCTCTAGTATCCTGTATATAGTGAAGTGAGGTGCTAGCGAGCCGTATGGGTCCTGCTGAACTATTCCAGTTTGCCTCCTGTACCACATGAGCTCCTTGTTGCTCAAACTAGTGATATCCTTGCCATCGAAGAATATCCTGCCATCGGTCGGTTCATAAAGCCTCAGTATAGTTTTACCCAATGTAGTCTTACCGCTGCCGGACTCCCCGACTAAGGAGACAGCTTCCCCCTTCTCCAGCTCGAAGCTCACATTCTCAACTGCTCTAACGTAGAGAGTCTTCCCAAAAATCCCCTTCTTCATTGGGAACCATTTCTTAAGCTTCTCAACCTTCAGGAGTACCATAGATATCACCTGTACAACCAGCACTTAACAGAATGACCCCTCTCGAAGGTAGGCGGGTCCTCCTTCCTGCATATGTCCATCGCTTTATCGCATCTCGGATGGAACCTGCAACCGCTCGGAGGGTCTATCAGATTTGGCGGCGCTCCAGGTATGGATTCCAGCGTCTTCTCCCTCCTCAAAGTCGGGACGCTCTTCATTAGCTTCTGAGTGTATGGATGGAGAGGTTCCTCATAGAAGGTATCTGCAGGAGCTATCTCCACGATCTGACCTGCATACATTGTAGCTACTTTATCGGCAAGCTCACTAGCGACGCTTATATCGTGAGTTATGAAGATGAAAGTCTGCCCCCTGCTCCTCTTGAGTTCCTTCAGCATGTTCATTATGTTAGCTTGCGTTATCACATCGAGAGCTGATGTGGGCTCATCCAATATTATTAGATCGGGATTAGTGATCAGAGCCATAGCTATGACAGCCCTCTGCTTCATACCTCCACTCAACTCGAATGGATACCTTTCAGCGAATTCCTCGGGAAGTCCCAGCTTCACTAAGAGCCCCTTGGCTCTCTCTATAGCTTCCCTCTCGTTAACCTTCATATGTATTATCAGGGGCTCGGCTACTTGATACCCCACTTTGAGCACTGGGTTCAGGGAGTTGAGGGCCCCCTGGAACACCATTGAGATCTTCCTCCATCTAACCTCCCTCCTGAAGGTCTCCTCATCCATGGACATGAGATCAGTCCCGTTGAGCATTATCCTGCCCTCATACTTATGGACGTTCCTCGGGAGCAGCCTTATTATAGCTCTCGCTAGTGAGCTCTTCCCGCATCCCGACTCGCCGACTATAGCGAGAGTTTCCCCCTTATTCACATCGAAGCTGACATCATCTACCGCTTTAACAACGCCCTTAGTCGTCCTATAGTAGAGCTTCAGATCAGAGACGCTTAATAGATTCATATTCACATCTCCCTCAGCCTGGGATTCACGATCCTATCTAAAGCTAATCCTATGAGAGCGAAGGATATAGCTGTCAATATGAGCATAGCGGATGGTATTAGGACCCAATGATAGTATCCTTTGTAAACAGCCCCTCCAGCGAAAGCCTCCTCTATTATCCTCCCCCAACTGACTACCTTGGGGTCGCTCAAGCCTAACATCGCTAGAGCAGCTTCTAGGAAAACGTAAGAAGGTATTGAGAGGACCAAGGATGGTACAACTGGGGGCAGGATCCTTGGGAGTATATAGAGAGCTATTATCCTGAGGTTGCTCGCACCGTAAGCTATAGCTGCTTCTACGTATGGCGATGTCTTCAACTGCATCACCCAAACTCTATAAGTCTTGACGGGGGTCCCTAGTACGCTCAGTATTATGACGATGAGGAGGAGCCTCCATATATCCAACCCATAGAGGATGGAGATTGTCACGATGAACGGGACGAATGGGATGATCATATAGATCTCAGTGAGCCTCTGTATTAGGGAGTCTATCTTACCACCGTAATATCCGCTTATAGCTGCGAGTATGAGGTTAGCGAAAGTTATCGTGACTGAGGCTACTATACCGAAGGATAGAGCTATGGGAGCACCCCACACGAGGCCTAGTTCCAGGGGTCTCCTGTAGATATCTGTCCCAGCTATACCGTAGACCTTGCCGTGCATCAGCAATCTGTAGCTGAAGGTATCGCTCCTATTGTATAGGGTCACCTCGATCCTCACATTGTAATTCCCCTTCATAGCTGTGGGCTCTCCCTTATCCTTGTATTCCATGAAGAGTGCGACTGGTATCGTTATCGTGTAGTTAGGCGTGAATCCCAGCTTATCGATAGCATATTCCTCGAGCTCACGCTCCAAAATGACGTTATTCGATATGTATATGCTTTCAGAGATGTTCCTGGGCCTATAAACGCTCAAATTCAGCTCCTCACCGCTAGGCTTTATCCAGTAAACTTTCACAGTCGGTGGGCTCCCGGAGTAAGTCGTGTTTATCAGTAGCACGAGCTCGCTCGGGAAGTCATCGTAATTATAAGAGAAGCTATCCAAATAAGTTATCACTCTATGGCCCTCCCTCTCAGCTTCCTCTCTCTTATGGTTCGGTAGGCCCTCTCCTATCAGTATGCTCGGAGGTAGCTTCTTAGAGGAGAAGAAGTTGTACCATTCTGGAGCTGCGTTCCTAGGGTAAGCTAGCCATCTGTTCTGATCGTTCCAAATCTCCCCTGCTTGCGCGTACGGTGTGAATATTAATGCGTATAGGGATAGAACCACTAAGAATACTAAGATAGCTAAGCCGACTAAAGCGCTCTTATACCTAATCAATTCCCTGAATATCCCCTTAAGGGTATACTCGCTCACGCTCATACGCTCTCAACTCCCGCCCTTATCCTGGGATCTATTATACCGTAAATTATCTCGAGTATGAACGTAGTAGCAGCTATTAGGTAAGCGAAGACCACCGTTATGCCGACTATTACGGGGACATCGAAGAAGCCGATGGCCATAGCTAATGTCCTCCCAAGACCCGGCCAATTGAAGACTGTCTCAGTTATTATTGCCCCGCTCCATGATAGCACTACTGCGAATGCGAATGACGTTATTATCGGCGGTAGCGCTGGCCTCAGTATGTACCTCCTCTCTATCTGAGAGGGGGGCACTCCCTTCGCTTTAGCTGCTTCTACGTAGTCCTCAGTAGAGTAAGTGAGGAAGAATGACCTATTGTAATATATCTCTATGAAGAATGACGAGATGACCCAAGCTGCCACTGGGAGTATCATGTGCTTCAAGACGCTCAGGAAGTAAGCTACCGGTTCTTCGGGAGGTGGGTAATCTACCATGCCGCCCGGGGGCAGTACGTGGAGGTAACTGTAGAATATCAAGATCAAGAGTATCCCGTAGAACCAACCGGGTATTGCTGATGTAGGGGAGAGGTATACCGTCAGCTTATCCAAGAATGAACCGAAGTTCCTAGATAGATATAGCCCCCCGAACAGCCCTATGAAGAATATTATGACGGTCGCTGTAGTGAATAGGAGTATTGTCTGGGGGAGCCTCTCCAATATTATGAGCCTCACTAGCCTGGAGCCGGTATCACTAGTCATGTACATAGACCTCCCTAAGTCCAGAGTTAAACCGTTCCATAGGTATATGAGGCTCCTTATTGGGAAGGGCTTATCCAATCCCCTGAGCCTTATCTCATCCTCTACTAGCCTCTCGATGAGCTTATTCCTCTCCTCAATACTCAAGCCTTTGTATAGGGGGTTGGCACTCACTCTCTGTGCGACATTAAATTTTATGTCACTTATCATTATCTCATCGACATATCCTCCAGCATTTGCTATTAATATCGTCAAATAAGTGACGATAATGACCATCAGGAAGAGGAGGAAGGCTCTCTTTATCAGCACTTTAGCTAGGGGAGGTATCCTCATGGTGGCTCACCTTCACGCTACAATCAAAATATTTAAAGGATCACCCCCTAAAAAATGGAATAAAAAAGAGAGTTTAGGGTTTCTGCAACTCTAGAGATATCTCGTTCTCGTCCACGGCTCCGTTCCTGTTGGTGTCCTGCCACTTAACGATTATAGTACCAGCGTTCACCTTGTTCTTCAGTAAGTAGAGCAAAGCTGCCTCAGTACCGTACCTGCTCGTGCCCGCTACGTAGAGATTCTTATCTATCAGTGTGGCTATACCGTAATCTAGACTACCGTACTTCGACTCGTACTTCTCTCCAGTCGGGAGGCTGAGAGTCTTGTGGTCCATCTTTATCCCTGCTTTCTCGAAGGCTAGCTTCGTATGCACATTCACAGCGGGCCCACCGACGACTAAGCTAACGCCAGATGGTCCAGTCAGCACTTCAGCAGTCGGGAAGTACTTAAGTATTATGCTCTTATCGTAGCCTATCCCGACGAACGTGTACGGGAATAGCTTGAACTCCTCTATGTCCCTAGCTATCTTCTCTATCTTATACGGTAGCGTCCTGATAGACTTTATCGTGCAAGTGTGAGCTATAGCATCAGCCGCAGCTAAGTAGTAAGGACCGTCGGATATGAAGAAGTGCTTGTACTTGTTGTAGAAGTCTCTCAAGAGGGAGTACCTCCTCTTAGCTTCCTCAACTTTTATGTAGTCCTTGAAGAAGTTCGGGTACGGTATCAGTCCCTCATTATATGCTTTATCTAAGTACTTCTTGAGTATCTCGAGGCTGGGTCCAGCTATGTAGTTCATCCACTCGACGTTCAAGGCGTTAGCTTTATCGGCGCCGAACGCGAGCTCCTTGTTCTCCTCAGCTAGCACGCCTATGAAGTAGGAGTGCCATGGCATAGAGGGCCATATCGTGTAAGCTGATGCTATGAGCTCCGCATCTAGGTGTATATAATCAACGTAGTACTCTATGACCAGGGGATCAGTGCTGATTATCCTCCACGCCTTGAACGGCTCGTAGAAGGATTTCAGGTAATCAGCTACTGATTCATCGTATATCTTGCTCTCCGGGTTCATCCTCTCATGATCAACTACGTAGCCGAATATGAAGTCAGCCAGGGATCTGATGGAGCCATCATGATAAGCCACTTTGCCCAAGACTGGGCCATAGTTGACTACGAACTTCACCTTGGCCTCAGTAACATTAGCCTCCTTCGCTGTTACCATACGCTGCCCCTTGACGTCCCATGAAGCCCAAGCATCGGGAGGCACTTTAACGCTATCAACCCACTTCAACGTGAGCCAGTTCTTGCTCTCCTCATTCTGATGCGTCGGGGTTCCCTTTACGACTTCCATATATACGCTCTTCACGTTAAGAGGTATAGCGAGACCCGTCTGTGGGTGGAGCAGGAAAGCTGAATCTGTTAGAGCGTATCCGTATATCATCACATCGTATATCCAATTGGAAGCTCCACCGTTAGGCCCAGATGGGTTCCAAGGATCTATTATCACCTCAGCGCTCGATATCCTCGCGGTCCCTCCTACCTTACCCTTATTCGCTGTGAAAGCCCATGATGCTGCAGCATAACCTGCAGCGTAATCCGCTACAAGATTTATCCCCTTCCTGCGGGCCCATACAGCTGTCTGATCCACTATCCATAATCTGGCACTATCCTCTATGGCCATCCAGAGAGCTTTCCTCATCATCTGATCTCTCTCCTCCATCGTCTTGAACTGCTTCATAGCTAGCTTATTCGCTATGTCCCTGAACTCCGAATCAGGTTTATAGGCACGCCAGAGCGGGCTCCAGGCCATCGGACTGTCAGGCGTGTAGAAGAACTGGAAGTTATCTGAATCGTCCCTGCTGACAGCTGTAGTTATCCATCCTCCCGTGTAGAGATGCCACTTACCCTCAGCAGGATCTCCCCTTATCCAGAGAGGAGATGCCTCCCTGCTAGTCTTATACATCCTATCGACAGTAAAGCCTAGCCTCTCCAATTGGTTTGAGATATAATCTCCTATAGCCCTTCTGGCATCCTCAACCCTTATTATGAAGTGCAGTGTGACGGGCTTGCCCTTATAGTACCACTTCCCTCCCACTAACTCCGCTCCCATCTTCTTCATCTCGCTCTCTATTATGGCCTTACCCTTCTCGAAATCGTAAGCGTACTTGCTCTCTATCTTACTTATCACATCTAGATACCTCTGGCCCTCCGGGAGCAATTTGATGAACGGGACGAACTTAGGCATACCTAAGCCGCCCAATATCTCGTTCACTATGTAATCCCTATCGATTATGTAGTTCATGGCCTCCCTTATCTTCTTGTTACTGAATGGGTTGAGCTCCCCCGTCTTCGGGAATGTCGGACCGACTGGGTTGAAAGTTAAATCGTAGTAAAGCCCGAAGGAGAAATCATAGGCTAGCTCTGGGCTCTGCTTTATCTTCCTGTAGAGATCGGGCTCTGAGAGGTCTATGAAGTATACGTCCATATCGCCCTTTATCAGCATCTCCACTGCCTTCGCATGATCGGGCTCGCCGAAGAAGACTATTGAGTCGAACCAGCCGTACTTGTTCGGTTTGAACTCGACTGGTGCTGCTGAAACGGGGCTGAATGCTGGGAGCAAGAGCGCTATTAGAATAGCCGATAGGATCGCGTACATCACATTCCTACTCATACCATCACCCCTGAGGGGCTAGGGGTAATAAAAGATGTCATACTTATAAAACTTTCCCTCGGTCCTCTCTTCAATTTCATTTCACTAGGGTTACTGAAAAATCTTCAACAGTAAGCGGGCCTTTCAAGAGTACTTGAACTCGAGTGTATTAAGCTACCTGGAGGAGTTCATGAAATTCCCCCTGAAGGATCACTTCAACCGCTCAAGTATCCCACTCCTCTCCCTCATCCCATCGTACTCCCTGCAAACTAGATCTATCGCCTCCTTATACTTCCCCTTCATCTTCACCCCCGAGCTCCTATAGAGCCCCTTCCTCCTCACCCGGTAGCATATCTCACATGTTAGCAAGGATACCTCGTATTTATCCAGATCCCCCTTGACTATGCCCTCAGCGATCCTCCTAACTACTTCCATTACCTCTTCATCCGAGCTCAAGTCCATTATCCCTCCCCTCGCCCCCCTCATGTACTGACTTATCGCAGCTTGCGTAACCCCCAAGAAATTCGCTACATCCACTTGCCTCAAGCCGTGCTTCTCTATCAGCTCCCTCGAGACAGCTGCCCTGACGGAAGGTATAAGCGTCTTCACTATGACTTCGCACGGTTGTATCAGCATCTCGATAACGATAGCTTTTCCCAATTATAATGTTTCCGCCTCCACTGAGAGGAGAGGTTTATTGACCCCCCTCAGGTCCCTGATCATCTGCGGCATGACTGCCCAAGTGCTGTGGAGGAGCACTTCCTCCCATTCCGATTTCACGAGGCCCATTGAGATAGCTGATAGCAGTATCCTATCGAAATCCCTCTCCTTAGATAGTTTCACTTCATCGCTGAGCAGCTCGATTATCTTGAGGGCTATGATAGAGTCCTCCATCCTCTCAGCCAGCTTACCCTTGCTGAGGGAAGCCGGCATCCTAGCTATCCTCACGAGCTCCGAACTCAGATCACTTAAGATCTTAGATGAGAGGAAGGATATCTCAGCCTCTACCTCCATTAAAGCCAATCTCTCATCATCTAAAGGTAGATCCTTAGCTACTATCTCAGCTTCCCTATCTAGGGCTTCCTGAAGCCTGGATCTGCCGGACTCCAGGAATTCGAGGGCTTCGCTCTTTATCGAGTTGAAGCTCTTCCACCTAGATAGATTCACAGGCTCCTCAGGAACTAATTCATCGGGATCGAAGCTAGCATCCTCCTCGGAGAGCATCGCATCCAATACTTCATCCATCTCGAAGAAGACGAGAGCTTCCCTTATGGCTGAGGCCGGGTCATCAGCAGCATGTATTATATTCAGGGCCCTGTTAGCTCCCTTCATATCATACCTCAAGTTCCCTGGCTTCCCTGCCTCTGGAGTAGTGGGTCCCACGAGTTCCCTCAGCTTGAGGCAGGACTCCCCGGATTCGCTGACTAACATGATAGCCACTACAGGAGCCTGGCTGAAGACCTTTGGCATTATCCACCAAGAATCCCTGTACCTCTGCTTCACGAACATGTAAAGCTCGTCTATCATCTGAGCATCCATCTCGGTCAGTTTCACAGCCCCTATTATGAAGTTCTCCCTGAGCCTCTCAACTATCTCCGGCGCTAAGCCCCTCGCGAAAGCATCAGGCTTTATCATAGCGAAGGAGAAATATTGAAGGGATTTTATGTGTTCATCTTCGGCTTCAGATAAGAACCTCTCCCTCAAATCCATGAAAACCTCTCTCTCTATCGGATCCCTCCTCTCGAAGTAAGATAGGCTCATCCTCCCTTCACCTTGAATATAGCTACCTCCACGTACCCCTGATTCTTACCGACGTGAACGAGCTCGAAGTAGTTCATCTTACCGAAACCTATCGAAGCGAGAGCCATCTTGTATAGGGTGGTGTTGAGGGCGTAATCGGTCGGTATATACCTCCCTGACATACTATCGTAATAGAAGAACTTCCTCAGGTCTTGGGTGAGCCACTTGCTCGATTCATCCGACCTGTATGGACTATACTGGAACTCCCCTGCTATCCAAGCTATAGCTATCCACTTCCCTCCTCCTTGGAAGTTCCCGACTTCCGCGGGGACATCGACGACCACATAGCTCGCGTTCATCCTGCTCGCGAGGTCTAGCATCCTCTCCTCAGGTCCCATGAAGCCCTTAGCTATTAGAGTTATCTGGCTGGAGTTTATCGTCAAACCATCTGCTATAGTGACCTTCCCCGAGCCGAACTGCATCCAGTAACCGTAGTCCCACCAAGATATCGCTATCTCCTCCGGCTTAGTGTTATTCTTCAACCAATTCAGGGCATCGATCCATCCCTCGCTGAAGCCCAAAGGGTAGTTCATCGCTTCCTCATACGATAGAGCGTAGCTATATAGATTCCCTCCGTACTCCCTTATATGTCCCTGTAACGCTACAGGGAGTATTACGAGGATCAGCATGAGTATTATCGGTACTCTCAGCATGTAAATCTTCCTCTTGAGAGGGAGAGAAGAACCTCTCCTCCCCTTAGATCTCTCCAGAGCTCTAACCCTCTTGATATAAGGCTCGGAGAATATGAGGAGCCTCTGGGTGAAGTAACCAGCGCATAGAGCTAGGAAGGGGGCAGCCAGGGGAGGAAGCCTCACTATGCTGACCGCGAAGTACAGGGAAATCAATGTCATCAGTATGAGCGTCAGCTCCTCATCTTTCCTCCACCTCTCTATTATCAGGAAGAAGAGACCTAAAGAAGCTGGAATGAGGAGAGTAGTGAAAGATTCGAAGCTCTCACCAGCTCCATGCTCAGCTACTGTCTCAACTACGTTCCCCTGAGGCAACTTGACGGAGGGGAAGAGCACTCTCATGAGCCTGCCTGTCAGGGGCTGATATATCCCGAGGCCAAGGAATATAGCGAGGAGGGCGACTCCAGCTACTACCGATACCTCCCTCCTCCTCCCAGCTACCCTGGGGATCCTCTCAGAGAGCAAGTAGACGAGAGCTGCGAGTAGGGATGCCCATACTAGTGTGCTCTCGAAACTCATGTAGAGCTTCCTGTAAGCTAAATTCGGTAGAGCGCCTAAAGACGCTATGAGTACGTAGAGAGGGGGTATCCCCAGTGCGAGGGCTTTCCTCCAATCCAGCCTGTCTAAGAGGAGCAATAAGAATAGGATGAGGGCATAACCATCGTAAAGGGCCCTGAAGCCGGCCCATACACCTGAGGCATATACTAAGAAGGCGCCGCTCAAACCCGAGTATATTATGACTTTCCAGTCCTCATCAGTCCTCATAGCTTTCAGCGTGAAATAGAGGGACGCCATGAGGAGGGGTATCGCGAACTGCTCATGCCTGTACCAACCCGCTAGGGATCTGCTGAGGTAAGCCCAAGATAGGGAGATCGAGAGAGCTGAGATCACCGCAGCCCCTCTCCCCCAAAGCTCCTTAGCTGTTAAGTAGAGGGGAATTACGATGAGGGGGGCGAAGAAAGCGGGTATATAGACTACCACTGTATAGAGGTCTTTGAAGCCGAAGAGGGAGACTAGCTTGTATATAGCTGCCCCAGTGTAATAGTGAAGGACTGGGAGTACTTCAGTGGGGTTGTAGCTCCATGGGTGCCAGGAGAGGGGATCGTAGCTCGGCAGATGGCCCGTCTTGACTAAGTAATCAGTTATTCTATAGTGGAGGAGGGGATCATCAGCCGTTAAATTGGCCCCGTACTTGAAAGTAGGGAGGATCCTGATGAAGGCTCCGAGGGAATATGATAGTATTAAGGCCAAGATATCCGTGATTAGTCCCCTAATCCTTCCCTCATCCGCCAAACCGTTCCACCTCAGATGAGCTGATGTCCCCTTATAAAAAATTTACCGGGGCTGGCATCGAGATGGGTGGTCGTAAAAGCTTATAATATCGCTCCGATGATCTCCATTATGATATTCAGAGCTGTGACCCTCCACTTAAATGATCCCGAGCTCTATTCCTCCTATTCCGATTACCTAATGAAGCTATCCTCTAGGCTGAATTCACTCTCCTCTAGAGTCGTGCTCCCCAGGGCTTACGATGAAGTGAGCCTGGATCTCAAGGCCGCTTATTCCGGAAAGGGGTCTAAGGCATTTGAAATAGCATGGGATCTACTCAAAGGGGGTTACTTCACCTCAATATCCCTTAGCAGCGATCCCTCTGAGATCTACAGAGCCTCTGAATTCCTCTTCAGGATATCCGAGGAACTCGGGCCTGAATATGCGACTATGTTCGCTCTAGGGTCAGGAGAGCCACCGGAAACACCCTATTTTCCACTGACTAAATCTGAAAATTTCGGATTGAGCTTCTCCCTCCTCTACCCATCGGATCTCTATGGGGCTTTAACTGAAGCTGAGGAGCCCGATTTAACTCTCAGGTATGCCCTCTCGAGAGTTTTCAAGGAGGCTGAGCGTAGGGTCGGAGAAGCGGTAGGGGAATTAGGTGAAGCTGTCCCTATAATAGGGATAGATTTCTCCCTGAGCCCTTGGATGGAGGAGAGCGTAGCTGAGGTAGTCAGCCTAGTCGCGAGATCCCCGTTCTTAGGGCCGGGAACGCCCTCGGCTCTCTTGGAGATAAATGAGGCCATATTGGAGTCATCTGAGGGGATGAGGAGGATCGGCTTCAATGAGATTATGCTGCCGATGGCAGAGGATGACCTCCTGAAGGAGCTATCATTGAGGCTAGAGATGAGAGCTAGGGATCTGGCTCTGCTAACACCTTATTGCTTGGCCGGTCTCGATATGGCCGTGCTACCCCTGAGCGTCGGGAGGGGAGATTTAGCTAAGCTGATAAGGGATGTGATAGCATCTAGCCGCGTTAAAGGTAGGACGATAGGGCTCAGGATAATCTTAGCTGATGCCGAACCAGGGGAGCAAATCGAGCTCAGGAGGTTCGGGAAGGTCCCTGTGATGATGCCCTAGCGTAAGCCCCTCCGAATATCCTATCGTATATATCGACTGCAGCTCTCACCCCATCCCCAACTGCTTTAGCTATCTGCAATGGCTCCCCAGTGACATCACCCACAGCATAAACGCCTGGGATGTTCGTCCTCTGCCAGCAATCGACCTTTATGAATCCCCTCTCATCAGTCTCCACTCCAGCCTCCCTAGCTATTTTGCTATTCGGTTCCACTCCTATCAGTATGAAGACGCCATCTGCTTCGATGAAGCTCTCCTCCCCGCTCTCCAAGTCCCTGACTCTAACTCCCTCAACCCTACCCTCCCCAACTATAGCTGTCAGGACGCTATTGAATAGGAACTTGACGTTCCCCCTGCTCATCAAGTTATCAACTAACGCCCTCTCAGCCCTCATCGAGGATCTCCTGTGTACTAAGATAACCTCTTTAGCGATCTTAGATAAATAGATGGATGATATTGCAGCCGTATTCCCACCTCCGACTACTATGACCCTCTTCCCCTTGAAGAGGGGTCCATCGCATACAGCGCAGTAGCTAACGCCCTTCCCGAAGAGCTCCTCCTCCCCAGGTATCCCAAGCTTCCTCTCCTCAGCTCCCGTAGCTATAATCAAAGCCCTAGCCTGGAACTCCTTGCCTGAGCTCGTATAAGCTCTCTTGATCTCCCCGGTTAACTCAAGCCTCACTACTTCCTCGGGTGAGAGTATCCTCGCCCCAGACTTGAGCGCTTGCTCACGAATCCTCCTCCCCAGCTCCTCCCCGCTTATCGATTCGAAGCCGGGGTAGTTCTCTATAACCGGATTTACATTGATCTTGCCACCAGGCAAGCTCTTCTCAATGACTAAAACCTTCAATCCGTATCTAGCTAGGTAGATAGCGGCTGTTAGTCCCCCGGGGCCTCCTCCAACGATTATAACGTCATTATCCCTCTCCACTCTCGCTTGAGGCATGAAGAACATCTAATCCCTCCCGATCAGATCGAACCTTATCAACTTCAGTCTCCTATTAAAAATCTCATCCCCGTATATTGATATGAGCTCATTTATGAGATCATCAACGCTCTTGAATCCATCCTCCCTCGCTAGATCATCGTCAATCTCCCCTAAGCTGAGCTCCCTCACTTCCCTTATTATAGCTTCACCTATCCTCTCCTCCCCTGCCTCTAAGCAAACTAAATCTCCAGGATTGAGGCTCGTTTCCATTCTTATCGTGCTCCTCTTCCTCCCAGAGATTATCCAATCCTTATATTTCCCCTTGAACTTCAGGACCTTCATAATATTCCCCTCAAGATCGCTTACCCCTCAATTGAGGTCTTAGATTATACAGTTATCTCAGAAATACCGACCCTCCTTGAGACATATTAGAGTCCTGCTTGCGGTATGTAAGCTTTTTTGATCTTTTGATGAGGAAAGAGGATATGTAATTCACCTTCTCAAAGAAATAAATATGAATAGAGATAGAAGCCCTATGACAACGCACTATCTCACGATCTAAGCTGCGATAATGCTCAATGAGTAGTTCTAACTACCGATCGTGCGATTTAAATCGGTAGGAAAAGTTATAAAGTTCACTATAGGAGACCTCCAATCACCCCGCATCCCCTTAGGTGATCTATCATGGGAGAGGTACCATCGATTTTTGTGAGGAGATCCTCCGGTCTAGTTAGAGAGGTCTACCCTAAGGATTCCTTCATATATAATGTCTACTTCACAGCTTACTTCACGGCTTTAGTTTTCGTCTATCTTATAGCGCTTTACGTAGTTCCAGCGGAAGCTCTCGTCCCAGGGCTGATATTATCGACATTCCTCTTCACTTTCCAAGTCTTAGTTTACTCCCTGCTGTCCATCGCGATGCCCAGGAGTGGTGGAGATTACGTGATAATAAGTAGGGCATTGCATCCGTTCCTAGGGTTCATATCGAGCTGGAATTGGTTCATCTGGCTAGCTTTCTGGTTCGCTTTTGGAGGATACACCTTCTCCTCCGTAGCTTTATCCACGATGTTCCTCACCCTCGGGCTAGTGACAGGGAATCCATCTCTAGTCTCAATAGGGGATATGCTAGCTGAACCGATCCCAGCTCTCATCGTGGGAACGCTCATCATGCTCGTGTTCCTCGCTATGACATCCTTCGGCTTGGGTAGATTCATAAAGATCCAATTGATCACTTTCATCATAGGGTTCATAGGCGTATTAATCGGTGCTATTTATTTAGCCCTCTGCGATCCCAGAACTTATGCGGAAACTCTCAATAGGCTTATATCTCAATATGCAGGTACTTCGGATCCCTACAATGCCATAATAAATGCTGCTAAAGAGCTCGGATGGGGACCGGAGAGAGTATATGGCTATACTGCAGAGCACTTGATGAAAGTCCTTCCAGCAGCTTACTTAGCGGTCCCCTGGACTATGGGGACAGTTTTCATAGCTGGAGAAGTTTCTCAGCCGAAGAGAGCACAATTAATCGGAGGGATAGGAGGATTGGCCTTCATAGGAGGATTAACTGTAATACTAGCATTCTTGCTCGAGAGAGCAATGGGAATAGAGTTCTTCTCAGCGTTCTCGTACCTATTCTACAACCCGCCTCAGGGTCTCTCGATACCAATAAAGCCCTACTTCAATACCTTAGCTTTCCTCATAATAGAGAACCCTCTCCTTAACATCTGGGCGAATTTGGGATTCATATTCCTCGGCTGGATGTACATGGCCCAGAATTTACTTAATGACAGCAGATTGCTCTTTGCATGGTCTTTCGATAGGTTAATACCCGAGAAGTTCGCTGAAGTGAGCGAGAGATTCAAGTCCCCGATATATGCGCTTCTCACAGTATTCATAATAGCTGAAGTATTCTCGTTCGCCATAATATTCGTTCCGGAGCTTCAAGTAATCTCTAGCATAATGGCCCTCTCCTTCTCAGTGATAATAATGTCTCTAGCAGCGATATTCTTCCCATACAGGAGGAGAGATCTCTTTGAGAGATCAGGGATAAGCTGGAGGGTCGCTGGAATACCCTTAATCTCATTGCTCGGTCTAGCATCCCTCATCGTAAACTTGATCTCGAATTACTACTGGATAACGGATCCTAACTACGGGGCTGTAAACGATATCTCTGTAACGGCAATGCTGCTCGTGATAGTCGTAGGGATCTTGATATACCTCCTAGGTATCTACAGGCTCAAGAGGAGAGGGATAGAGCCCTCTAAGATATACACGGAGCTACCTCCAGTTTGAATTATCCCCACCAACCTTTTTACTTTTCAAAGGGTGAGTGATCATATGAAGAGGGTAGGGAGGGAGAGTATCATATACTCATTCAGCCCGAAGCACGAGCCAGCTGAGGTCGCTTCACCAGGAGAATATGTATTATTCGAGACTGAGGATGCCTTCGGAGGGCAGGTCAAGGGGGAGGAGACCCCTCCAGATAAGCTGGACTGGTCGAGGGTCGATGGGGCGACGGGCCCTCTCTATATAGAGGGGGCCGATCCGGGGGACACGCTCGTCGTGGATATACTCGATATAAGGCTGCAGGAGAAGGGAGCGATCGCAGTAATACCTGGCTATGGGGGTCTATCACACCTCAGCTTCACGCCTAAGGCTAAGGTAGTCAAGATAGACGGGAGCTTCGTTTACTTCAACGGTATCAGGATACCGATAAAGCCCATGATAGGTACTATAGGCGTCGCGCCTGAGGGAGGGGAGATCCCAGCTGGGAACCCGGGTAGGCATGGCGGTAACATGGATGTTAGCGAGCTAGGGGTGGGGAGGAGGCTCTACCTCCCAGTCTTCACTAAGGGCGCTTTGCTCGCGCTCGGCGATCTCCACGCTGTTCAAGCGGATGGTGAGCTCTGTGTCTCAGCTATAGAGTCGCCCGGTGAGGTCCTGGTCAGGGTCGACTTGATAAAGGGGAGGATGCCGAAATGGCCGATCCTAGAGACACCAGAAAGTTTTCAAGTAATAACAGCAGGCAAAGATCTAGATGAAGCTGTCAGAGAGGCTGCAGAGGAGTCAGTAAGGGCGATAATGAGGGCTAAGGGGATCCCGTTCGAGGATGCGTATATGCTGGGGAGCCTGCTCGTGGAACTGAAGATAAATCAAGTGGTAGATCCATTACTGGGGGCTAGAGCTAAGGTACCGAAGTGGCTGGTCTCAATACACGACTTCCTGTATCAAAGGGTTTAACATAATCAAATATCTCAGCTCTGGGATCCTATATTTCCCTGAACTGGGCTCCTTAGAGAGGAGGTCTGCATCTAGAGATGAGCATCCAGCTTTAAAATATGTCATGTAACTCGGCTGGATGATAGAAGTAAGGCCCTCTAAAGCTCAAGGTAGTGTCAGGGCCCCGCCATCTAAGAGCTATTCTCACCGAGCTCTAGCGGTCTCCCTACTCTGCGAGGGCCCATCTAGGGTGAGGAATATCTCGAGAGCTAGGGATGTAATAGCGACGCTAAACGCCATAAGGTCCTTCGGGGCGAAGATATCGGATGAGTTTACCGAAATAAAGATAGAGCCACCTCAGAGGCCCTCAGTCCCCGATGATGTGATCTATTGCGGGGGCTCCGGCACTACTATCAGGTTCTTCGTCCCTATCTCAACTCTAACAGAAGGGGGCTACACTGTGCTCACTGGGAACGATAGCTTGAGGAGGAGGCCTATGGGCCCTATCATAGATGCTATAAATAAACTGGGGGGATGGGCTATTAGCTCCAGGATGAACGGGCTCCCACCCCTAATAGTGAGGGGAGGAGGTCTCAAGGGAGGTGAGGTCGAGATAGATGGAAGCATAAGTTCGCAATTCTTCTCAGGGTTGATGATAGCATCCACACGCTTCGAGAGTGGTCTGAAGATAAGGCCGATCGGGGAGTTGGTCTCGAGGCCCTACCTGGAGATGACTGAGGAAGTCCTGAGGAGGAGCGGGTCCTGCGTTGAGTTGGATGAGGAGATAATAGTGGAGCCAGTGCCACCTAAGAGCCTGGAATTCGAAGTACCTGGAGATTATGGTCTAGCCGCTTTCCACATGTTGGCAGCTTCCGTCACTGGGGGGAGAGTGATCGTAGAGGGTTTAGATAACACTATGCCTCAAGCGGATTACACTGTGATAGATGTACTCAAGAGCTTCGGCGTAGAAGTCCGGGAGGTCGGAAGTAGCGTTATTGTGGAGGGGAAGCCTAGATATGGAGCTAGGTTGAACTTAAAGGATTCACCAGATATATTCCCGATAGCATGCGTTCTAGCTTCTTTCGTGAGCGAGGTCTCTGAGATAAGGGGGGTAGCTCACGCTAGAGTGAAGGAGAGCGATAGAGTAGCGAGTATGTCTTCAGAGCTCGAGAAAGTGGGTGTTGAGGTGAGGGAACTATACGATGGGCTCATCATAAGGGGAGGGAATCCTAAGGGAGGGGTGAAGCTAGACTCTCATGGAGATCACAGGATTTTCATGGCCCTCTTAGCTCTAGCTGCTGCAACTAGGGAAGGTTGCATAATAGAGGGTGAGGAATCTGTCGCCGATTCTTACCCAGGCTTCCTAGAGGACTCGATTAAGCTAGGCATAGATCTGAGGCCTATTGGCTTCAACACTACCCTCACAGGACTCTCAGGGGAGCGGGACTCCCTCTCCTGAGTTCGGAGGGCCGCCCTGAGCCCTAGGTACCAGGCATATCCCGAAGTAGTGATTTATATTTTCTACATTTCATAAAATGGGAGAAATTTGTTGACCTCAACAGATTCAACTGTACTCCCTCCAAGAGTAACCGCATTTCGTACACTTATATATCCTAGTGGGGGGCTCATCAGCTGCTCTCGTCTGTACTATCTGGAAGTAAGCTTTATCATTACCACATTTAGGGCATCTTGCCTCAACAATAGGTGCAGATATTTTCTCAGATCCCTCATCTATTATCAAATCTCCGCTCTCCGATGTCACTTTCGTGACGACTTGAGAGTTCCCCTTAGGAGGGTTATCGCTCTCATATCCGCAGCTAGGGCAGTAATATGTCAACCTCTTACCGACTTTTTTAGGTCTCAAGAGGGTTCCGCATTTAGGGCAGAACATACAGACCCCCTCCTTCTTGAGCGTAGCCTATTTAAGTAAATTCATCCAGTCACACTAGAGAAAATGAAGGTACTAAAGGGAGTCAAAAGGAAAAAGATGAAGCAATTAGCAGTAATAGTAGATGGACCGAATATGCTGAGGAAGGAATTGGGCACTGATTTAGAGGAAATTAGGAAATTAGCTGAGAGAGAGGGGAGGATAAGATTAGCTATCGTTGTATTGGATAAGAAAGCCCCCGAGAAATTAGTTGAAGCTGTGACGAATGCGGGCTTCAAACCTTTGATCTCCACGGGGAAAGTTGAGGTAGATTTCTCCATAGTTTGCATGGAGGCTATCAACGACGAGAAGATAGATATGATAGTGATGGCAGCTAGGAGCGCTGCTTACATGCCCTTGATACATAAAGCGAAGGAATCTGGGAAGGAGGTCATGATAATAGGGGCGGAACCGGGTTTCAGTGTCGCATTGAAGAAAGCTTGCGATCAGTACATACTACTTCCATCCCCTCCCCCTGAGGACCTCACTGAGCCTAAGGGTGAGGATGAAGGAAGAGAGAGCGACGATTAAAGCACCCAGCAGATTTATCATTAAGCTCAGGAGCCCTATTATCCCCTCTAAGTACTGGCCTATTGAGTAGAAGGATATCCAGAATGATATTACGAGGCCTGTCACCATTAGCCTCTCCAGGGAGTCCACCCTCCTCTCCGCAGCTCTCTCAATGGAGCTCCCTGAGAACATGATAGCTAGAGATAGAGCTAGGAAACTACTAGCCTCTTGTAGCAATCTCGCTACTATCAGTTCGATCGGGTAGCCTTGGGAGGCTAGAGATAGCGCCCTAGTGTAAGATAACGATATCGTGAGGAAGAGACCTATCAGCCCGATTACGAGCGAGAAGAAACCTACATGCCTACCGAAGTAATTTATCCATCTCTTCATAACTTCCCTCAGTGAGAAACCTTTCTCAAGGAAGAAGAGGCCGGCTAATATAGATATCCCTATGTATAAGTACTTCTGGAATTCTATTAACGAGAAGAGGCCGTATAAAATGAGAATAGCGCCGGGCAACCCGAGTACTATGGATCTGGAGGAAGGGGATCTCATCAGTTTCTCAAAGTACCTCTTTATCAGTATGTAAGTGTGCTCTATCTCCCTGCTCTGCTGGACTATTACCCTCCTCACGCTCCTTATCGGGGCGTACTTCATCAATATAGGGATCACTAATTCATCATCAGCCCCATCAGAGACTAAAACTATGCTAGTGGGCTTAAATACCCTCGCGACTTCATCCATCTGCCTATTTATCTCCTCATCAGCTCTGAGCTCTTTCCCCTCATCCCCAGTTATCGTAGCTATCTCGATCCTGGATCCCGGGAATATGGACCTAGCTTCATCATACACCTTCACGGCCCCGAAGATAGCGTTAGCATCGGCTTCCGTGGGATCAGCGAGAGCTAGTTTAGATGCAGCTTCAAGATTGGCCTCTCTCCCGATCACTGGGCCCCTTATTCCGGCCTTGACCCCTAGGTCATTATCCCTATCTACGCAGACTATGAGTATCCTTTCCTCTTCCATCAGTACTCATATCACCCTCGAAAAATAAAAGCTCAGCTGGGAGGTCTCTCCAGGAGACCCATCTCTATGAGGAGCTTCAGCTCCTCTATAGAGAGCTTCTCTCCCCCTCTATATTTCTCCAATGCCTCTTCAGCTAACTTCTCCTTTATCTTCCTCTCAGCCTCCTTACTGCTAGCTAAAGTCGCCTCAAATCTCTTCTTTATCTCCTCCTGAATCCCAATCATATCTGCTCTCACTTTCTCGATCTCTTCATTCAATTTATCCACTTCCTCGCTCCTCTTCTTTATTTCCTCAGTAAGCTCATCTATCTCCTTATTCATCTTCTCTAAAGTCTCCTTCCTGCTAGTTATCTCATCATAA
Organism: Candidatus Korarchaeum sp.; assembly: GCA_020833055.1. Lineage (GTDB taxonomy): Archaea > Korarchaeota > Korarchaeia > Korarchaeales > Korarchaeaceae > Korarchaeum. The sequence continues at coordinate 41,545 of JAJHQZ010000005.1, forward strand.
ACTCTATTTAGCTCCTCCTTTATCTTCCCGATCCTCTCTCCAGCGTCCCTGACGAAGAACCTCCATTTCTCCATCTCAGCCATTAGCTCGAGTATCTTCCTCTTTAGGGATTTAGCTCTATTAAGATTCTGCAACATAGCTTCATACTGACTTATCTGCATCACTAAGTCTCTCTCCTGATCTCTGTTGAGTGGGGATGTCTCTATCCTCCTCTCCAATCTCGCTATCTTCCTCCTCAAGACCCTCTCAGGCATCCCTACGGAACTTATGAGATACTTATACTCCTCCTTGAGCTTGATCACTTCATCCCTCACTTCCTTGAACCTCTCGAGGGCTTCCCTTCTCTCATTCCTTACTTTCTCAAGATCTTCCTGCATCTTCCTCTTTCTCTCAACAGCTTCCCTGAAGCCCTCCCTCTCCTTCCTCACTTTATCTATTAACTCTGATCTCCTCGCTCTTAGTTGCTTTAACTCCTCAATTAACGACCTCTTCTCCTCTCTGAGCTTAGAGAGCACTTGCCTGAGCTCATTCTCCCTCTGCCTGAGGGATCTGATGGATTCATTCAGTACTGTCATGCGGTCTCCTCCTTGATGCTACGCAGATACGATATTGTCAAGCTACCCATCTACTTAAAAATTATTCGGTGGCATCTTATGAAAATGAAGCTAACGAGTATCAGCACTTATATTAAAAATAGATAAGAATATAACGCACAATTGAATTAAAAATAGATAGCGAGCTAGCTCATTGAAAGTTTTTAATGAACACGTATAATTGCTCGAGTTAGGTGTGGAAGTTGCTGGTGGACGATGGCATGAAGGTGCTGTGGTTAGCTAGGACGGGTTGGATGCAATCGGGCGTACCCGCGGCGATAGCCGAGACAGTAGCTCAGCACACGTTCATAGCTTCCCTCATAGCTTTAGATTTATTCCCAAAAATGAGAGCATCTGGGAAAGCTTTTAATGAAGCTAAAGTACTTAAGATGATAATTGTCCACGATATACATGAGGGGCTCTGCGGGGATCTGCCGAAGTGGGTCGGTGAGAGGGTAAACAAGAAATTGTTAGAAGAGGAAGCTATCTCAAATATGGAACTCCCTGAGGAGATCAAGATGATATTGAGGGAATATACGCTCATGAAATCCGATGAAGCTAAGATAGCTAGGTTAGCTGATCTCATGGCTACTTGGAGGATGGCGATATACTACAAACAGCTGGGCTACGATGTTGATGATATACTGAAGAGCTCCCAGATGGAATCGATGAAGTTAGCTAAGGAGCTGGGGCTAGTGGTAGAGGACATTTAGACTTCAAGGACATCCTCGTATTTAGGTGAAGATCCGGGAAGCTTATGGAGAGGTTCCCTCAACCTAACTGATTCCTTGAACCTCTCGAAGATCTCCTCATCGCTCCCCCCGCTCCTCATGACGCTTATGAAATCCACTAGAGTATCCTCCCTAGATATGCAGGTCTTGAAGAAACCTTCGGCTGTCACCCTGAGTCTAGTGCATCCCATACAGAGAGATGGATTCCCGCTACCCTTGACGATCTCCACAGTGACACCATCGAGCTCGAAGATAGGCCTATTTTGGAAATCCCTTATCTCCTTCCTGAGAGCTATCTCATCGAGCTCCCTCTCGAAATCATCGAGTGGGAAGTAGTACTCGCTAGTGGGATCGAGGAGTTCTATCAACTGGACCTTGAGCCCCTTCCTCCTCCCAAATTCCACTACATCCCAAAGCTCCCCCTCATTTATCCCCTTGAGAGCAGTGAAGTTCAATTTGATTGGCTTCAATCCCCATAGAAGGGCCTCATCTATGCCCTTGATCACTCTCTCCAGGCCATCCACACCAGTTATCCTCTCATAAACGTCTCTCTTTAAGGAATGGAGGCTGATATTTATCCTATCGAGCCCCGCTTCCCTCAAGCCCCTAGCTCTCTCTACTAAGAAGTAACCGTTCGTTACTAAGCTGACTTCCTCCGCTCCAGAGGACTTGAGCTCACTCACTATTCCCTCGAGGTCCCTCCTCATTAGGGGCTCCCCTCCAGTCAACTTTACCCTCTTAACACCGTGCTTCGAGAGGATCTTCATCAATCTCCCTATCTCCTCTGGCCTCATCTCCTCTCCCCTAACGTAATGCCCCTCTCTGTGACAGAAGAAGCAATTGTAATTGCAAGAATTCGTGACGGATATCCTCAGGTCGGTGACGGGCCTCCCCCACCTATCTATCAACAACGGATTTCACCTTCCTCTCCACGGATATCTCCTCTATTCTAGTGTGGGGGTAGTTCCCGCTCTCATCCTTCTCCAGATACTTGACCATATCCCATATATTGAGGAGGGCCGAGGAGACAGCAGCGAGTGCTTCCATCTCCACCCCTGTCTGAGCTATGGCTTTAACCCTCACGCTGACTTCGATGTAATCATCGCCCAGTCTGAAGTCGACATCAGTTGAAGTTACTTGTATCGGGTGGCATAGCATTATGATCTTAGGGGTTTCCTTAACGGATTGGACAGCTGCAACTCTAGCTACAGTCAATACATCGCCTTTCTTCACTTCCCCAGACCTTATCTTATCTATAGTCTCCTTCCTTAGCCTTATCCTCCCCTTAGCTACCGCTTCCCTATACGCTAGAGGCTTGTCCGTTATATCTATCATCGAACCCCCCTCCGGCTCTGGTAATTAAACCCACCTCTCCCTCCCATCTGAGAATATCTCCTTCTTCCATATAGCGACGCTCCTCTTGACTTCATCCACTATCCACTCCGCAGCTTCGAAAGCTTCCTTCCTGTGTGCGGACTTAGTCAGGACGAAGAGCGATATATCGCCCGCCGGCACTTCGCCCACTCTGTGTATTATGAGAGCATCCCTCAATCCGAACTTCCTTATAGCTTCTTCCCTGATCCTAATTAGCTCCCTCTCAGCTATCTCCGGGTAACAATCGTAGAATATCTTATCGACTCGGCCTCCATCAGATTCCCTCCTCACTATCCCGAGGAACGCGACTAAAGCTCCCACATCCCCGTATCCAGCTTCGAGGAAGAGCTCTGGTGTTATCCTCTCCCTGACTATCCCCGCGCTCCCACCTGAGAAGCTCGGGAATATGGCTATGAGGTCCTCCCCGCGGACTCTAGTTGAGAGATCCCTCTTTAGCTCATGATTCACAGCTATATTTATCCCTTCGATCTCTCCTATCCCTAATCTCTCCAATAAATCCCTTAAGCTTCCATCGAATTCCAATTCCTTTTCTCTGAATCCCAAAATATCTGAAAGCCTTCCATAAACTTTCACTAGGACCATTCATCTCACCAGCTCTATCGCTATGCTCTGGGCCCCCCCTCCCCCGTGGCATATCGTAGCTAAGCCCCTCCTCTTACCCCTCACCCTAAGAGCGTTAAGCAAAGTGACCACTATCCTAGCCCCGCTAGCACCCAAAGGATGGCCCAGAGCTACAGCACCTCCGAAAGGATTCAGTCTCTCCAGGGGTATCCCAAGCCCCTTAGCGACTACTAGAGTCGCTAATGCGAAGGCTTCATTATGCTCTATTATATCGAAATCATCTATCCCCATCCCTATCCTACTCAGTAACTTCTTCGTCGAGATTATAGGGGCCTCTATGAAATCCCTCGGCTCTAAAGAGGCCGAGGAAAAGCCTATTATCCTAGCTATCGGCTCCAGGCCTCTCTCCTCCACGACCTCCCCATGAGCTAGGACCAGAGCAGCAGCTCCATCGCTCAATTGAGAAGCATTAGCAGCTGTTATAACTCCATCCGGTCTGAAAGCTGGTCTGAGCTTAGCTATCTTCTCGATACTAGTATCGGGCCTTATACCCTCGTCTCTCTCTAGGGGGACATCCCTCACTCTCTCTATCTCCCTAGCGAAGTACCCTCTCTCAGTCGCTTCCTCAGCTTTCATATGACTGGAGACCGCGAACTCATCGCACTCCTCCCTAGATATCCCCCATTTCCTCGCAGTTTCTTCAGCTTCCTCCCCCATCAGGAGGCCTGTATGGGGGTCCGTGAGTCCGTCATAGACCATTAAATCTATCAACTTCTCCCCGGTGAAGGAGAACTTCACCCCCCATCTCCACTGAGGAGGTAACGCGTAGGGAGCGTTGCTCATGCTCTCCATCCCCCCGGCTACTACTACTCTGTTCTCCCCGAGAGCTATGCTCTGAGCTGCGAGAGTTATCGCCTTCATCCCGGAGGCACATACTTTATTCACAGTGAACCCGGGGACTTCCTTGGGGATACCAGCTATTATAGCTGCTTGCCTAGCTGGGTTCTGACCTACCATCGCTTGTAAAACGTTCCCCATTATGACTTCATCTACATCACTGGGCTCCAACCCGCTCCTCCTTACAGCAGCTTCTATAGCTACAGCACCTAACTGAGGAGCGGTCATCTTAGATAAGGCACCTCCGAACTTCCCTATCGGTGTCCTAGCGAAACTGACGATGAATACATCGCTCAACATATTATCACCCGAGCCCCCTCAACTTCTTTATGAGTGCTGGGAGAAACTCATATAGGTCCCTCACTATGCAGTAATCGGAGTTCTCGAATATCGGAGCACTTGGATCATTATTTACGGCAACTATCACTTTAGAATCAATTATACCCGCTGAGAACTGCTGCTGCCCTGATGCTCCCACTACGAACAGGAGCTTAGGAGCTATCCTGACTCCGCTTATCCCGATCCAAGATTCCTCGGGCATCCACTTCAGGTCAGCTGCTAGGGGCCTCGTGGATCCCACTACACCATTGAAAAGTTCAGCTAGTTCGTAAGCGAGCTTCAGATCCTCTTTCCTCTTGAAACCCCTCCCCGCAGCAACCACTACATCTGCTTTATCCAGAGGTATCCCTAACTTCGGCTTAGGCCTCCTCTCCAATACTTCGTAAGATCTCGCGGTCTCGGACTTACAATGCAAGGTCTCGTGAGTTGAATCAGTATCTAGTGGCTTGAATTTGCCCTTCTGAACGCTGATAACAGCCGGTAAGGTGAGCTCCTCCACGGATATAGCTTTCCCACCGTAAGTCATCCTCTCGACAATGAGCTTTCCATCGCTCAAGCTGAGGGATGAGACTTCAGTGGCGACAGCTCTCTCTAGCTTCTGCGCTACCTGCCCTATTAACTCCCTCCCCCTCTTATCGCTCGAAAGTATTAGTAAATCGTAATCCTCAGCTAGGGACGTTATGACGCTGAGGAGCCCTTGTTGGTCCTCGGAGCTCACATCACATATTATAACTCTCTTAACTCCCTTGACCTCCCCCTCCCTATCCGCCTGATCCGAAGTCAGGAGGAGGGAGACTTCCCCGACCCCGCTCCCAGCTGATATCAACTCCTTAGCTAACTCGAAGTAATGACTGAACACTAAGACTTTCATCCTCTCACCTCTAGAAGTCCCTCGCTCTTCAAAGCATCTATAAGCTTCTCTATAGCTTCCTCAAGCTCTCCCTCAATGAAAATCCTCTTCCTCTCAACTCTCAAGGCTTTGATCTCCTTAACCTTGACCTTGGGCTCCACAGTCGCCTGAACCTCCTTCTGCACTATAGGTTTCTTCGATGCTCTCATTATGTGGAGGACAGTCGGTATCCTGGGTTGGTTTATCTCCTGAGTCACAGATATAACGGCGGGTAGCTTCAGGGATACGACTTCATCATAATCCTCTAAGCTCCTAGTGACTTTTATCTCCTCTCCATTGACCTCTATACTCGTAGCATAAGAGAGGTAGGGCCAACCGAGCTCCGCAGCTACTCTAGCTGGCAGGACCCCTGAGAAATTATCCTCACTACCCTCACCAGCTAATACTAATTGGTATTTCCCCCTTATCTCCTCCGAAAGCAACTTAGCTGCTGAGTAAGTATCCATGTACTGATTGCTGAGGAGGAGCAATGCTTCATCGATCCCCATCGCTAGGAGCCTCGTTAAAGCTTCTCTCGCTTCCTTCAACCTCCTCCCAGAGGAACCGAAGCATGAGAGCATTATAGCAACAGCCTTTCCCCCGACTCTCTCCTTTATCCTGACAGCCTCCTCAGCGGCATTGAGCTCTATATCCCCTGCTTTCGTCGGGGCTTCATCTAAGTATATCTTCCCGGTCCTACTATCGATAGCCAGTTGCTGGACGTCCAGGGACTGTTTGACGAGCACAGCTATATCCATAGGGACACCTAAATCCGATGCGAGTGTTTAAGAAAAAGTTTGGCCTCAATGAGCGGAGCCCCGCTGGGGGAACCCTCGGCTAGCTAGGGCCCCTTACAGCTAAACTTTTTAATTTTTAGGTGCGCTGTCCGTGGGTGATAGTTAAGTGGACTTCTCATTCACTGAGGAGGAAGAGGTATTCAGGAAAACCCTGAGGGAGCTTTTATCTGAGGTCTTAGCTCCCAGGGCTAGGGAGATAGATAGGAACTGCAGGATACCGAGGGAAGTGATAAGCGCACTAGCTGAGAGCGGCATTCTGCTCCTGACAGTGAAGCCTGAGTACGGGGGGCAGGGAGCTAGTTGGGTGATGGGTGCGATAGCTACTGAGGAGATAGCTAGAGCGGATCCAAGTGTAGCTACTGCTGTCTTCCACTTAGTTGAGGCCTCCTGGGGGAAGATAGTCGAGAGGTACGCAAGACCCGAGCTCGCTAAGGAGGTCCTCAGTAGGGCAGCTAAGGGGGAGGGGTTCGTGGGCATCTGCTCAACGGAGCCCCAGAGTGGGAGCGATGTAGCTGGGTTCAGGACTCTAGCGAAGAAGGAGGGGGATCACTGGGTCCTCAATGGTGAGAAGACTTATATAAGCGGTATAGTTGAAGCGAAGGAAGTAGATGGCGGCTATGTTACTATCGTGAAGACGAAGCCTGAAGCTGGATCTAAGGGGATAAGCCTCTTCTACTTACCGATAAACGCTCAGGGCATAGAGACGGGTCTCTTCGATGACATGGGGAGGTGCGGTATAAGCACGGGTTGGATCAGGTTGAACAACGTAAAGCTACCTGAGGATCATCTGATAGGGAGAGTCAACGAGGGGTTCGAGATAGCTATGGAAGGTTTCAATAGAGCTAGGGTATTCGTCTCAGCGGGATGCACCGGTTCAGCTATGGCTATGTTCGAGTACACTAAGGATTACGTTAAGAACAGAGTGGTTTTCGGGAGGACCCTAGCTTCATTCGAGGGCATCCAGTTCCCACTAGTAGATTACTACTCTAAGATAGAGGCGGCCAGGCTCGTCACATACAAGGCAGCTTGGATGGTCGATCAATACGATCAAGGAAATGCCACCCTGAGGGATGTTGGCTTCTGGGCTGCTATGGCGAAGTTACTCGCGCCCGAGATCGCTGTTGATGCTATAAAGGAGTTCATGAAAGCTACTGGAGCTTACGGATATACGAAGGAAACGCCGCTGGAGATGGCTATGAGAGGAGTCATGAGTTATTACGTCGGTGCTGAGGGAGGACAGAACATAATGAGGCTCATACTAGCTAGGTTCATCTTCGGATCTGAGCACCTACCTTATAAGCAGAGATGATCCTTTTTAAGGGACCCCACCTTGACTCTCTTCAAGTGCCCCAAGTGCGGCGCCATATCTAGCTCCGATTGGATCTGTAAATGCGGCTTCCTAATGGAGATAGTACCTGAGAAATTGATCTGGTCAGTCGATGAGAGGGAGCCATCTATATGGAGGTATAAAAGCCTTCTACCTCATGCAGAGAGTATAGTTAGTTTGGGAGAAGGCCTAACTGACTTGAGGAGAGTGGATGGAGTCCTCGTCAAGGACGAGACTAAGAACCCCACTGGATCGTACGTAGACAGAGGGTCCTCCGTGATGATCAGCTCCTCTAATTTAATTATGAGCGAGCTCGAGTACTTGCAAGACGTCACTATCTCCCTAGCATCTTACTTGATCGCTTCTGGGAGGGAAGTGAGAGTTATCATCGATCCGGAGGGAGTAGATGTTAGCGAGCTCCTCTATCTCTCTCAGTTAGATATACCGATATCTTTCAGTGCCGGGGGAGCTAGAGCCTCTTATGAGAACCCATTTATGATAGAGGGATTCAAAACGATAGCTTATGAGCTCTACGAGTTCAAGGGTAAATTCGATGGCATAGTAATACCTTCGGAATCCGGTATCTTAGCGTACGGGGTAATCAAGGGATTCAGGGAGCTGGAGGAGATGGGGTTGATGAAAGTACCTCAGATATACTTAGTCCATTATAGTGGTATCGGAGGGGAATTCGTAGAATTTCTGAAGTCGCTAGGAGCTAAGACCATGAGCCTAGATACTAAGGATACGATGGAGTCCCTCGTGAAGTTAGCGAGATTGGGTATATATGTGAAACCTATCTCAGCTATGGCTTACTCAGCGGCCTCTAGACTCGGGAGTGAGTATATAGCTCTGTTAACGGGGAGCTCGAGGAGATGGAAGAACCCAAGTTCATTCACTCCCCTCACTGGACTCCAGAGGAGGATCTTAGATGTCATGGGGGACAGGGAGATGACTGCTTATCAAATATGGAGGCTCGTCGGAGGAGCTACTTTGCAAGGCGTTTATAAGGCCCTCTCAAAGCTCTCTAGGATGGGCTTAGTCTCCTCTGAGAGGAAGTTATATAAGAGGAGGATGAAGAGAGTTTACAAGCTCAGATCATCGGGAGGAGGTGATGTAAATAGATCTGAGGGAGAAGGAGATTTTATTAAAGGAATCTTTAGTTAATCTAGATGAAGAAAGCTTCATGAATTACTTAGAGGAACTCATCTCCTCTGGAGAGGATCCATGGAGGATAATACTCGGTCCTATGAGCGAGGCTATGAAGGAGATAGGGAGATTATTCGAGGAAGGCGAGTACTTCATAGCGGAGATGCTGAGGGCAGCATCTATATTCAAGAAGGCTCTAGATAAGCTGGGAATAGGGGCCGAGGGGGGAGGTAGCTTAGGGACTGTCGTCATAGGGACAGTTAAGGGGGACGTTCATGACATAGGGAAGAGTCTAGTGGCAACTATGCTGAGGGCTGCTGGCTTCAAGGTAATAGATCTTGGGGTTGATGTAGATGCTGATACATTCATAAGGGCTGTCAGGGAGCATAGAGCCGATATACTGGCAATGAGCTCCCTCTTAACGACGACCCGGGATTACGTGAGTGTCGTGATAAGGAGGTTGGAGGAGGAGGGGTTGAGGGAGAGGGTGAAAGTGCTTATAGGGGGTCTTTCCACATCGAGAGAGTTCGCTAAATCGATAGGGGCTGATGGGTGGGCTGAAAATGCTATAGAGGCAGTTGAAGTCGCTAAAAACCTCTTGAAAGATTTATGAAGAGATCCCCCTATTCTCTTAGCTCACTATCTCGGGAGCTAAAGAGTGAGATCAGGGGACTTGAGCTTTAGAGGAATTAGTGCGATGAAGTAGAGGAGGGAGAGGAGGGGTATCGCGTAGTTAAGGAAGTCCATGATGAGGGAGTATGCTACATAGAATATGGCGTGCGATAAAGAGCTCGCCGCTATGGGGAGGGATATAGATAGGCCCCTAGGACTTCCAGTGAGCTCAGTAGCTAGTTTGTTCCTGGAGGAGTAATAGAGAGGCTGGATCGGAATGAGGAGGAGGGATACTAGGAACATTCCATCTTCAAGGAGTGTGGAGAGGGCTAAGTGTACTAAGAGGAGTACGCTCGAGCAGAGGAATGATATGATCCCACTCAATCTATCGACTAATTTCCCTATCAATGGCCCAAGTATTATATCTAATAACATCGATATAGAGAGCAGCAATCCAATTACTGAGCTAGATCTCCCGAAAAATTCATAGAGTTTTATCTCTATTAAGGTGTATGTGAGCGGTGTTACGAAGCCCTCTAAGATCAGGATGGGCGTGAGGAGGCCGATGATACTTGAGTCCAGCTCCAATTTCACGACGCTCTCCTCTCCACTAATACCATTGGGAGCTATCAATGAGGAGATTAAGCATATTATAGAGGATATAAGCAGCAGATTCTCAATACTCAGATTATTAATGAGTACTCCGCCTATGATGAGTCCTAATATAATCCCGAGCCCTGAGATAGTATAGTAAGTCCCGGATGCCTCGCCTTCCTCCATCTCGCTGAAGAGGGATTCCAATATCAATGGCTCATAGCATGATAAGAGGCTTAGGAGGCCTATCGTGAGGAAGTGATTAGTATTATTGAGAGCGGAGTACAGTAGGAGAGATGAGGGAAGGGCTATCGATATCGAGATGAACCTCCTGTATCTGATGAGGCTGAAGATAAGGGTCCCGAGGAAATTAACTATCGCTCCTAAGCTTATAGCGAGGAAATAACCATCCATACCATAGAGATCGTAGATCTCCAGCATCAGGTAGATATAACTCAGGCCCCAAGCTAGATCGAGCGAGAACGTCATGACTAGGAAGCGTATGTTCTCCATAGTCATTTACAACCCCCCGGGTAAGAATTTTCTCGATAAATGATTGTGAGGAACTATCCTAATTTATGAGGCGATTGTGTGACAATAAACTTACTATATGGACGCAGTACTCCCAAAAAAGAGAGGTTAATTGTAAATATAAACTTTTCGCTATAGAGAGGGGAGGCTCAGACCTTCTTATAGCAGAACCACCAATCGTAGCACTCTATCTCCTTCGCCTTAGCGAGCTCTATCCTCTGCTTCGCAGTCTCGACATCACTTGCGGGTCTTACTATCACTTTATCTCCTATTAACTCATTGTTCGGCCAGTTCGCGGGTGTGGCGACTTCGTACTTATCGGATGTCTGCAGAGCCTTCAAGGCCCTCAAGATCTCATCTATGTTCCTCCCTATCTCCTGCGGGTAGTAGAGTATCAGCCTTATGAACCCATGGGGATCCACTATGAAGACAGCTCTCACGGTATTGGTCCCCTTACTCGGATGTATCAATCCCAGCTTTCCAGCAACTCTGCCAAGGTCGTCCGCGATCACTGGGAACTCTATCTTAACCCCTAGTTTCTCCTCTATCCATTCAACCCATTTTATGTGACTGAATACCTGATCTATACTGAGCCCTATGAGCTCGGCATTGAGCTTCCTGAACTCATCATACCTCTTCTGGAAGGCAACGAACTCCGTAGTGCATACAGGTGTGAAATCAGCTGGATGGCTGAACAAGATGAACCACTTGCCCTTGTAATGATCTGGTAGCTTGAAGGATCCGTGCGTAGTCTTGACCTCGATCTCCGGGAACTTCTCCCCCAACAGCGGGATCCTCCCCTCCTCCATGATCTCACTGCTAATCATTGAGTTAGTACTTTAAAAAGATTTCGTTCACAAAAAGAACCATTGGGAGCGAGATATATATTGTACAAGTGGCTTCATCAGTTGAATAACTTCATTTTTTGAGACATTTATCTAAAATTAATTGTAATATATTCAATTAATCGATACAATTATTGAAGTGATGGAGGGGAAACTGAGGATCGTATACCTATAAAGTCCCTTGAGTTACCCCAGGGGATTCGTATAACCTCGGACAACCTCGTTGAAATGGTTAATATAACGAAGAGATTCCACGACGTAGTAGCGAATAATAGAGTTCATTTCGATCTTAGGGGAGGAGAAATACATGCTTTGTTAGGAGAAAACGGGGCCGGTAAGACGACGCTGATGAATATACTCTACGGATTATATCGCCCCGATGAAGGCGAGATTTACGTGAGGGGTAAGAGAGTCAATATAAGAAGCCCGAGGGATGCAATAAGGTTAGGCATAGGTATGGTTCATCAACACTTCCTCTTCGTCGAGGACCAGACCGTCGCTGAGAATCTAGCGCTTAGTTGCTCTAGAAGTTTCATAAATCCAGTGAAGGATTTGGAGGAGGGATTGAAGTATATAGAGGGGTACGGGATAAAGTTAGATCTGGGATCGTACATATGGCAGCTCTCACTGGGAGAGCAACAGAAGGTTGAGATAGCCAAGATATTGCTCTCAGGAGCTGATATAATAATATTGGACGAACCCACATCAGTCCTCACACCGAGGGAAGTGAGCGAGCTCTTCGAATGTTTGAAAAAGATGAAATCGGATGGTAAAGGCATTATCTTCATAACTCATAAGCTCAATGAGGTCTTCTCAATAGCAGATAGAGTCACCGTGATGAGGAACGGTAGTGTTGTCGCTACTCTACCGATAGAGAGAGCAACTAAGGAGGAACTAGCTAAAATGATGGTAGGGAGGGAGATATCATTCGGATCTACGAGGTCCGAAGCAGTTAAGGGAGATCTCGTGCTTGAAGTAAAGGAGCTTTCCGTTATTGGTGATAGGGGAAGGGAGAGCGTTAAAGGAGTGTCCTTCAATATTAGGAGCGGTGAGATATTCGGAATAGGGGGAGTCTCTGGGAACGGTCAGAGCGAGTTAGTAGAGTCTATAGTCGGATTGAGGAAAGTTAGGAAGGGTAAGATATTATTTATGGGAAGGGATATCACGAATAAGTCCCCTAGGGAGATCTCTGAGCTCGGAGTAGCTTATATACCGGAAGATAGGGTGAAGTTCGGGATAGTTCATAGCATGAGTGTAGCGGAGAACGCTGTACTCAAGAGATATCATAAGGAGCCCTTCAGCTCGAGGAGGATCTTGAAGTATGAGAGGATAATTGAATTCGCTGAGAATTTAGTTGAGGAATTCGGTATAATGACACCTTCAGTCCATACACCAGCTAAAAACCTCTCAGGAGGGAATATACAGAGGCTCGTGGCTGGGAGGGAACTCTCTGGGGAGCCTAGGCTAATAGTAGCTTCTAATCCGACTCATGGCCTCGATATATCTGCAACTGAGTATATAAGGAATCTCCTCATCGCTCACAGGGATAATGGGTCAGCTATATTACTCGTATCGACAGATCTAGAAGAGCTCCTAGAACTGAGCGATAGAGTGGCTATAATGTTTGATGGGAGGTTCTCCGGTATCTTTAAGCCAGGGGAGATCTCATCAGAGGAACTGGGCCTTATGATGTCGGGGGGAATGTCCCTTGAAGTTGGTCAAGAGGGTCGAGGTCTCTAAGAAGCTTTTAATAACTGTGAGGATCTGTTCTATAGCTATTGCCTTGATATTATCTTCCATACTCCTCTTAATGCAGGGGATCGATCCATATTACTTCTTCTCCGGTCTTCTGTCCAATGTCTTCGGGACAAGGGTGGGCCTGACAGAGTCAATAGTCAGGATGATACCCCTACTCCTCATAAGCTCAGGGCTATCTCTATCGTTTAAGGCGGGTTTCTGGAATATAGGAGCTGAGGGGCAGCTATTAGCAGGAGCTATGCTCGGCTACCTGGTGGCATCGAACTTAGATTTCCCGAGTTGTATTCAAATCCCCCTTCTCTTCATCTCAGGCTGTCTCGCTGGAGCAGCATGGGGGATCATTCCAGCTCTCCTTAAAGCTAAGCTCAATATGAATGATGTAATATCGACGCTCATGCTCTACTACGTGATCTACTGGGTCTTCCAGCACATGATACATGGTCCATGGAAGGCTGTAGAGACAGTAGGTGAGTTAACTTACGGGGGATTCGCTCATACGAGAGTGATACCAGCTAACTCCCAGCTACCGGTTATAGAGGGGACTAGGATACATTGGCCTACCCTTCTCATAGCCCTGGCCTCAGCTTTCCTTATCTATTTCCTCCTAAAACGGACGACTTGGGGCTTCGAGATAAGGGCGATAGGAGATAATCCAGAGGCTAGCAGAGCGGCTGGGATAAGTAGCACCAAGGTCTTGATAATAGTAGCAATAATAAGCGGGGGCCTCTCCGGAATAGCGGGAATAGGAGAGCTTTGCGGAATCCAAAAGAGGTTCACTCCGGAGTTCCTCTCAGGTTACGGTTTCTCCGCAATAATAACTGCTTGGTTAAGTGGGACTAATCCTCTCAGCTTGATAATAGCTAATTTCCTTTATGGAGGTCTCTTAGTAGGCGGGAATTATGCCATGATATCTTACAAGCTCCCCATAGGGTTCATAAACATGTTCAATGGGACTATATTACTATCAGTCCTAGCTGGCGATTTCATGGTGAGATATGAGCTCAGGAGGGATTGAGATGGAGTTAGTAATAATAGAGAACATACTCTGGATAGGATTCAGGTCAGCTGTTCCCCTCCTTCTAGCGACCCTCGGAGAGATATACGCTGAAAGGTCCGGAGTACTAAACTTAGGTGTGGAGGGGATGATGGCCTTAGGAGCTGCTTCCTCCTTCATAGTGACGATCCAAACTGGGAGCCAGCTGTTGGGTATACTGTCTGGTCTCTCAGCTGCTATGTCACTCGCTCTAATACACTGTTTTATCAGCATAACTCTGAAGTCCAATCAGGTAGTTTCTGGATTAGCTCTCTCTATGCTAGGTCTCGGAATAAGCAGCCTTATCGGGAGGAAATACATCGGAGCTCAATTACCACCTGAAGCCAGGTTACTTCCTAAGCCCCTCGATCCTCTCTCTAAGCTCCCTCTGATCGGCAAGCCTCTATTCGATCAAGACCCGATGTTTTATATGAGCCTCTTACTCACAGCGCTCCTCTGGTTCATACTCTTCCGCACGAGATACGGCATCATAGTGAGATCAGCCGGGGGAAATCCTGCAGCTGTCGATGCTGCCGGTATATCGGTAACGAGAGTGAGGTATGCTTCAACGATACTGGGAGGCGCATTATCAGGGCTAGCTGGGGCTTATCTCTCGATATCGTACAATCCAGTCTGGATAGAGAACATAACAGCCGGCAGGGGGTGGATAGCCATAGCTCTCGTCATATTCTCCCTCTGGGATCCAGCTAAAGCTTTACTGACATCATTCTTATTCGGATCAATAGAGGCATCTAGCTACACTCTACAGGCCTTAGGTTACAGCCAATGGCTCCTGAGCGCTTTACCATATCTCATGACTCTCATAATATTGATGATAGGGTCCTCTAGTAAGTTCAGGAGGAGGATGGGGGCACCTCGCTACCTGGGGGTCCCGTATGAGAGGGAGTGAGATGGGGAGGCCAACCCCCCATGAGGCTTGAAAAGCCCGGCCTCCCCAGGCCGCCGCCCACGGCGGCCTACCGACTTAGAATTTCATCCTTAAAAATCTTTCGTTCGCTCAGCTGGAAGTAGTGCCCCAGTTGAAAGTATAGCAAAATTCTTATAATATGGTGTTTCGGCGTGACATAGCCCCCCATGAGGTGATCTCATGTCGTATAGGTGGCTCGCACTCTCCCTCATCTTCCTATTAGTGGGTGTCGTAGGGGGATACTCCCTAGCCCCCAAGGGGACTACGCAAACGGTCACGCAGACAGTGACGCAGACGGTGAAGGAGACATCGACGGTCACTCAGGAGAAGAAAGTTAAGGCAGCATTCATATACATAGGGCCAATAGGGGATTACGGATGGTCCCATGCCCATCATCAGGCTAAGGAAATAGTGGATAAGAAGTACGACTGGCTTGAGACAACTCAAGTGGAATCCGTAACCCCTGCAGCATCAGCAGGTGTGATGGAGCAACTCATCTCCCAGGGATATAACGTTATATTCACGACGAGTTTCGATTTCATGGATCCGACGCTTGAGGAGGCTAAGAAGCACCCAGATATCATATTCTGGCACTGCTCAGGTTATAAGAGGAACGCTAACATGGGGACTTATTTCACGGATCTCTATCAAGCTTACTATCTGAATGGGCTCATGGCCGGCGCTCTCACTAAGACGAAGAAGATAGGTTATGTAGCTGCTCACCTAATACCGGAGGTCGTCAGGCACATAAACGCTTTCGCTATAGGAGTGAATGAAGTCTGCCCTGACTGCAAGGTCTATGTCAGGGAAATAGGAGCTTGGGTGGATCCGACGAAGGCGAGGCAAGCTGCAGAGGCCTTGATATCGGAGGGAGTAGATGTGCTAGCTTTCACAGAGGATACCCCTACGGTAGTGCAAGTGGCTGAGGAGCACTTCATGAGAGGCGAGAGGGTCCTCGCGTTCGGTCACTACAGCCCGATGAAGGAATACGGGAAGGACGTATGCGTAAGCGGACAGATAGCTCACTGGGAAGTCATATATGATGATATACTCTCGAAGATATATGCAGGCTCTTACACTAACGAGAACTTAGATAACGTCGATTACTGGTGGAAACTGAAGGAGGGATCCGTTGAGCTCGGTTGCGCTTATAATGAGCCCGTGAACCCGAAGTTCGTCGATGAACTGAGATCAGTGAGAGTGAAGGAGGATGTTCAGTTGCCTAATGGTACTGTGCTGAAGGATCCCGATGTTTACACATTGATCTTCGCTAGGTTAGCTCAAATGGGCGCTATCTGGACGGGGAAGGGATGGAGATACGTGAATGACGAGACCTTCGATCCGTTCACGGGGCCAATATACGATAACAAGGGTAAGCTCAGAGTACTGCCGGGTCAGAGGATAGGGCACGATGAACTCTGGTCGATGCAATGGTGGGTTAAAAATATCGTGGGCCCCGAACTCGGGGGCTAATCCTCTTTTATTTTCATCCTCATCCACTTGATGCGTTTTATCGCCTCAAAACCAGCCGCTTCGAAAGCCCCCCTGTACTTGCACCACGTCTGGATCCTCACTTTAGTCGCTCCCATATCGTATGCTATCGATAGGGCCATCTCAGCTGAATCGAAAATCTGGCCCAGACTAGCCCTCTCAGGTCCCCATATCAGAGCATATAAGTAGTTATCATCAGCTGTCGGCCTGAAAAGCCCCAAGACGAATTCCCAAAGGCCGACCCTGACCTTGAAGACCTTGGGGGGTGGGAGGCCCACAGCTTCTCTACCCCAGAGGAGTTCCCAAAGGAGAGAAGATGGTCTCGTCTGTCCTGCTAACATCTGGACAGCTACTGGAAGCTCCCTTCTCCCTATCTCCTCTATCTTAGGTTGCTCAGGGGCCGGTCTGGTTCTAGCTTCCATGAGCACTTGCGACTCTATCTCCGAGAATCCGAGGGACTCGAAGAAGGGAATAGCTTCATCATATGGTATTGTGTCGAGAGAATAGAATCCCATCTCCCTCGCTAATTTGCTGCACTCTTCAACGAGCCTCCTACCGACTCCCACACCCCTCTCCCCTTCCTTAACCCAGACCATCTGCAAGTAAGCGTGATCCCCCACGGGGCACTTCAACCTCTCTGGAACTATCTCAGCTTCTCCTATCAAATTATCATCCCTCAGGGCTATCAATATCCTCCCATCCACTGATAGTAAGGCATCTACATACCAACTGAAGACTTCGGGATCCCCCCAGTAACCGCAGTCCCTCATCCTCATGCTGAATGGCATCTCTCTCCACTTAGGGCAGTGGATAGAGATAACGTCCTCCAGAAACTTGCGATCGAACTTGACTATCCTCAAGAGATCCCCTCCAGTATCTCGTTGAGGGCGATCAATACTCTACTAGCCCCCTCCCTCATCCTGAACTTAGCTAAGCTACTTAAATTGGTTTCCTCAGGATTTATCTCGACTAAAGTAGCTCTGTTCCGGAGGGCTATAATCGGCAGAGTCGCTGCTGGCATCACGAGCCCGCTGGTCCCTATTATAAGCAACAGACTGGCCGATCTCATCATATCCTCAGCTCTCATCCACTCATCCCTGGGTAGCGGCTCATAGAACCAGACTACATCGGGCCTCATTATGGAGCCGCATCTATCGCACTCAGGCGGCACCCTCCCCGGCAGGTTCCCGAAGCCCAGATAGACCTTATTACTGCAAGAAGTACATCTAATCCTCCAAATAGAACCGTGAAGTTCCACTAAGTTCTTAGAGCCAGCTCTCTGGTGGAGACCATCTACATTCTGAGTTACCACGCCCCTCAATATACCCTTATCTTCCCAGAGGGCGAGTATCTCATGAGCTGGCGTCGGTCGAGCTCTCGCGATTATGGACATCCTCCATAAATACCAGTCCCAGACTAACTTGGGATCCCTGAAGAAAGCCTGAGGGGTCGCGAGTTCCTCCGGATTATATCTCTCCCAGAGCCCTCCCTTCCCCCTGAAAGTCGGTATCCCTGCTTCAGCTGATATACCAGCTCCTGTGAAAGCTACGACTTTGCCTGAGTTCCTCCTTATGAGCTCAGCTACAGATCTGAGCTCATGGGAGTCCATGGGGCTCGACCTCAGGGGGCTTCGATGGGTAGCTCCTCACTTCAGCCTCTAAGGGGCACCCTCCCCTGCAGAAAGAGAGCAGGGGGCAGCTCTTACAGGCATCCCCTATATAAGATGCCTCCCTTATGCTCAAGCACTCCTTCGAGTACCATATATCCATCCATCTATCCCTCAAGATGTTCCCGAGCTTTAAGTAATGGCTCTGGCAAGGTATAACAGTGCCATCGGGCTCTACAGCGAGATTGATGCTGCAGGCGGAGCAGAACTTCAGCCCCAGCCCCATGCTCATTGGATCCATCTCGCAGTACCTCGTAACCCCGTACCAAGTGAAATCGAGATCTAGCTCTATAGCTAGTTCCTTAGCTTCAGTTATTATGTTAATCATCTCCTCGAAACTCGGCTCCATATCGAGAGTAGCTCTCCCGCTGTAAATGACTCTATTGAGGGAGTAACCGTGGACCCCCAGTTCCGCAGCGAATCTAATAGTATCCAGTATAGTCGGTGAGTTCATCTTCAGGAGGGTCGAGTTGACGCTCACGTAGACTCCAGTATTCACCATGCTCTTTATCCCACTGACCGTCCTCTCCCAGCTCCCCCTCACTCTAGTGATTGAGTCATGGACCTCAGGATCCTTCGACTCCAGAGTTATTTGAGCGTAATCCAAACCAGCTTCCGCTAATCTCCTAGAGAGGTCATCACTCAGCAAAGTCCCATTCGTCACGATCCCGGATACCATACCTAGCCTCTGGGCCTCAGAGACTAGATCGACGAGATCCTCCCTCAATGTGGGCTCTCCACCTGTGAAAGTGACTTGAGGTACCCCTAGCTCATGAAATACCCTCAAAACTCTCTTCCAATCTTCAGTGCTCAGCTCCTCCGTTTCCCTGGGGCTAGATGAGTAACAGTGGACGCAATAGTTATTGCACTTGTAAGTGAGGATTAGATCTACTCTGAGGGGAGCTGACATTGCAGTGACATCGGGGAGTTGGTACTTGAATCCCAGATCTGTGACAGGGTCTCCGTAGCCATCTATGAACATCCTTATCTTCTCAGTTATCTCATCGAAATGCCTCCTCACTTCACTCTCCTTCATCCCTCTGTAGTATTTCTTGAGTTCTTTAACAGCTTGCTTCCAGTCCCCTCCCGAGAGGAATGCCTTGATCATAATCGCTGCTGTGTGATTGAGATAAGCTACTCTACTTGCATCCACAATGAGGGAGCCCATTCCATAAGGATCTATCCTAAGCTGAATCTTATGGCCCCTGTAATTGAAGGTCAATAGCTCTCTCTCGCTCATCCCACGCCACCTCCAGCGCAAGCACAAGCGCAGCTGACGCAAGCGCATGCGCAAGCGCAACTGACGCATACGCAGGATAGTACATGCCTCCTGCTGCTCCCTCTAGGTCTCTCAGGCGTTATTGTCCTCGCTATCTTGTTGGAGAAGTCCTCCATGTTCCTCACGATAGAGGAGGAGAAGCCCTCTATGGATCTAGCTATAGAATCAGCCGCTCTCTCTATACTCACGACAGGAGCCTCCACTCCGGATCTAGCTTCGGGCCGTCCTCCAATATCCTTAGGGCCGATAGGCTCCCTAGGATGAGGTATGTAGATAGTGCCCCCCCTGGGGATCCAGATCCAAGTGTCCTCCAATGTCCAAGTACCCCCTAAGGGACGGGAAATTTGATCAGGAGATAAGCCCTCTTTCAAGTATCTCTTCAGATTCCTCTCGAAGTTCTCATCCGTGAGTAACCATGGGAGATTTTCCCTCAAGATCTCTAGCCTCTTATCCATTGGAGCTCGAGAGATCTCCCTCCAAATGGAATTGACTAGCTTCTCATAATGAGCTATTGTACCGAGCCTGGAGTAACCAGCTATCTCCCTATTGACTCTCCTATGTAAGCTCTTAATCACGTTCACTAGACAATCTTCAGAGGGCGTGCCTCCGTCCAAGCAATCGAGGAAGATCTTCTCGTAGGCCCTCAATTGGGAGGGAGAGTTGTTCAACTTCTCAATATCCAATGGCTCTACGCTCTTCACCCTAATGAGCCCCTTATTCGATAACTCCAGAGCTATAGTAGCCAATATCCTCCCGTAACTTATCTCCCTCCCCTCCAACTTCTTCAGATAAGCGACCTCAGGGGGTCTCAAGTTCTTATTCACTCCGAGGCTCTCAACAGAGACTTCAGGGGGCTTATAGACGGACTTCTCGATGAGGGACTTCACTGTACTCGCTATGAAGAATATCGAGAAGACGACAGCCCCTAAGAATATGAGGCCGATCACAGCAGGGAGGAGACCCTCGCTCTCAGATCCCTTAACGTAAGATCTCACATATTCCTTAGGGAATGAGACACCTACATCGAACTTATAGCTAGGTGGCAGGTCATGTCTCTCCCAGTAAAGTGCTAGTCTACCATCCTCAAGTAGTATGAGATTATCGTAATCCGGTCGATTCCTGACCTTATTACTATTATCTACTCCGGGTGGGAGGATTATCCAGAGCCTCAGGGATCTCACTCTAGCATCGAACCAAGATGGGATGAACTCGAGCCCAACGTTCCCCGGATTCATCGAATCCTCGTAAATGAAATCCTTGAGCACTACCTCCAAATGGTAAGTTCTAGATTCCCCTGCATTTATTGGAGTTGTTGGATGCATTTTCACAGCATAATAAGACTCCTCGATGACTTTCTCATACTCTACTTCCCTAGTCTCTCCATCCCTCATTTCTAGGGCCTTCATTACATCGAATCTAGAGTTAGGCATCCCTATGGCGACGTATCTAGCTACAGTCCCGGAGGTCACGTGGATCGTCAAGTTGTAAGATAGAAGTACATCCCCAGACTCCTCTATCTCAAGTACCACTGACTCATCTTCCACTTCATAGCTTACCTGGGCCGATGCTATTATCGGAGCGATCATCAGGAGTAACAACACCACTAAGCATAGGTAACGCATCGCGGCTACTACTCCTCCTCACTATATATACTTGAAAGACACACTCTATGCGATGCGTATAGCGAGAGATATCGAACTACTAGAGGATAAATTGAGGATATTAGCCCGCGGTGAGGAAATAAAGCCTGAGATCAGAAGCCTCAATGAGTTAAAATCTGTCTTGATGAATCCCGGATACTTGGAAAAAGATGATATAGCTTATATGATGTACAGGGACCTCCCCCCTCTGAGGGACAGCCCGATAAGGTTGGATGTGACAGTTATACCTCCTTGGAATGTGGGAGGTGAGCTCGCTAAAACGAAAGGTCACTATCATCTCCCTTTGGACGGGAAGCTCCTACCTGAGGTCTATTACGTCAATTCTGGGAGGGCCATCTTCTTACTGCAGAGGAGGGGGGCTTCTATATACGAAGTAGAGGACTTCATAGTGATAGAGGCTGGAGCAGGGCACTATATCATAGTACCGCCGGGATACGGGCACGTGAGCGTTAACGCGGGAGCGGATACACTCGTGATGAGCAACTTGATCCATAGGAGGGTGATACCCGATTACGGGCCTTATGAGGAGATGAGGGGCGCAGCGTATTACGTGACATCGGACGGGATCGTCAGGAACCCGAGGTATGTGAGGGCTCCCGAACCTAGGTATGAGGAGAGCCTCGAATACAGCTCTTTGGACGATATAATGAACGATAAGGAGATCTTAGAGGAACTAAAGGATCCTTAATGTACTCTGTACTCGACCCCACCCTTCACGTGACCGAAGCCTATCAATCTCCACCTATTCCCCACTCTAGCTGAGATAGCTACTCTCTGATCCAACTCCGCTACAGCGGGGATCCTCACGAGTAGCTTCATGATGTCATGGTTTATCTCCTTAAGGACAGCCGGGACAGTGGCTGTACCTATATTCAATTGGATGAAATCCCCGACCTTGGGCTTAGTCACAGAGATCTCCTCCTTCATCCCCACTATCTTATCGAAGAACTTCGCCTCTATATCGAGCTCAGACCAGACTGGTGGTAATTCATTAGGCAAGCCCACGACACTCCCCACCATATTATCGGCTTTCGTCAGAGCTGGATCTAGGAGGGTTCCCACGCCTATCAGCCCGCCCGGATAGGCTTCTTCTAGGGGGGTGTCCTCGCTCTTCAGGCTCACTATCTTAGTAGTCAGGGGGATGAACTTACCTCCCCTGTAGGCCCCGGGCCTTATCTCTATCTCATCCCCCAATCTGAGCCTACCTTGAATTATAGTACCTCCGAGGACACCTCCTACTAGTTTCTCAGGCCTAGTACCGGGTCTATTGACATCGAACGATCTCGCTACGTACATCTTGGGGGTCTTAGTAGGATCCCTCTGCGGGGGAGTGAACCTCCTCACCATCTCCCTTATCAAGAAGTCTATATTAACACCGTGAAGGGCAGATACAGGTATTACCGGTGGTATTTCATCTAAATTAGCCTCAAGGAATCTCAGAATCTGCTCATAATTTCTTATGGCATCTTCCTCACTCACTAACTCTATCTTCGTTTGGACCACTATTATCTGCTTCACCCCCATTATCTTCAGGGCCATCAGATGCTCCCTAGTCTGTGGCTGTGGCACAGGCTCGTTGGATGCTATTACGAAGAGAGCAGCATCCATCAAAGTCGAACCGGCTAGCATAGTTGCCATCAATGTATCATGGCCAGGGCAGTCTACTAGAGATATCTTCCTGAGCAGTATGGTCTCACTACCATCGATAGGGCACCTCTTAGAAGTAGTATAGCACCTAGGCTCATCGCAAGAGGGGCACTTCCTGAGATCAGCATTAGCATAACCTAACTTTATAGTTATCCCCCTCCTCAATTCCTCGCTGTGTCTCTCTGGCCATATCCCAGTTAGAGCTTGGACTAGAGTGGACTTGCCATGGTCTACGTGACCGGCCGTCCCTACGTTCATCTCCGGTTGGAGGACTTCCCTCATCCGATCACCTTAAGAAGCCTCACCCTTCCCTAAGATCTCCTCTAGGGATTTATCCCCCTTCTTAATAACTTTGAGGTTTATCTGCCTCATTGCATCTGAGATAATGCTCCCTCTAACTAGCTTAGCCCTCCTCTCCCCTTCTCTCTTCGGGTGGAAGCCGGGCGGGGATGATAGGAGGAGCCTCTTCCTCCCCATAGTAGGTAAGGAGGGGTGCATCGGGAAGCCGTCCTTATCAGTCCCGCCAGTTATCTTGAGGGTGTATCCAGGTAAGCCGAAGGGATCGCCAGGTATCTCCTCACCTATCCTCCTGCCTATGAAATACCTGAGGCTCTCCTTTGGCAGCTTGAGGTGGAAGGTCTTCCCAGTACTCGGGTCCCCTATATCGAGCACTAAGAATTCCTCAACGATACCCTTCTTCCTGCTAGACATATTGCATCACTACCGTGAGGACCGAGGGGAATATATAAGCTTCAACTCGCTATTACTCAGCGACCGGGTCCTCGTGCAGGAGGCGAGCGGATCAACCCTCCCGTAACTATGCGGTCTGTCGAATGGCTTCTCTCGAGATATATTCAGAGGCCTCAAGCCCTAAAAAGATTATAACTAATTAGAGCGGGAGCCTCAAAGGATCCCAAATCACTCCTTCTCAGCTCTTCCCGAGTACTTTATCCAAATTATCCTCTTGTAAAGCTCTTTCTCCTCATCGCTCATCTTACTGAAGTATATCTCCCTCGATCTCTCATCCTCGAACTCACTGACCTCTGTATAGAGGACCCTACCCTCCTTAACGTTCCTACCGACTACGCCTCCTCTTATAGATATAGCGACCCTCTGCCCCTTCCTCGCCTCCGGTAACCTGTTGCCCTCATGCTGTATATCTAATATAATACCGACCCTCTTCCCGCTCTCGCTTATTAGTGGATAACCCGGCCTTATCGAGCCCGAGAGGACCTCGACACCTACTATAGCAGGATCGCTCCTCCTGAAAATGAAATTAGGCAAAATTAAGATCTCTGCTGGGAAAATAGCATGAGAAAGAACTCTTTCCTCCTCTTTTCTCCTCAAATCCTCTAAATAAGACTTGAATTTCTCTATTAGAGTGTAAATTATCAAGTCCTCGAAGATAGCGACCCCCCTAGATAACGCTTCCCTCTTTATCTCCTCACTGACCCTGACGTTGAAAGCGAGTATAGCTGAGTACCTCTCATCGCTCCCCCTGATGACAGAAGCTTCGAATACGTCTGCTTTCGTCACCTCCCCTATATCGGCCCTCCTTATCGGTATCCCCTCCCTCCCTAGTTGAGATATCAGGGCTTCCAAAGTCCCCAAGGCATCGGCCTTGACTATCACACCTATCCTATCTGTTTTTATCACGATCCTCTCGACTTCCTCCTGCACCTCCCTCTTCATCTCCTCGAGCATCCCAGGATCCCTCACTACGTATATCGGGGAGCCAGCCAGTACGTCCTCTAGATCCGGAGCTGATATCATGACACCAGCTGCTGCTGATACTTCATCTATGCTCCTGAACTTCTTCGTCATTCTCATCTCTTGTAGGGGCTCTGGGACCAATAAGCTCCTCACTTTAGTCACTATAGGTCCTTTACTTCCAGCTACTACTATCGTATCACCTTTCTTAATAGTCCCATCGTATATTATAGCTGTCAAGACCGTCCCGAGGCCCGGGTGCTGCTTGACTTCCAGTACAGTTCCCCTCCCCTCGTCACTAGTCACCTCTAGCCTGTCCAACATATACCTCTGGACCAATCCGAAGAGTACCGTGAGGAGATCGGGGACCCCCTCACCAGTCACAGCGCTCGTAGGAACTATCGCGAAAGTCTTCGTGAAATCCCTTATCCTATCGTACCTCTCGGCATTTATCCCATGTTCCATCAACTGATCTACTACTCTGTAAAGCCTCCTCTCGAGTTCAGCTATCACTGAAGGGGACTGCTCCCTCTCCGAGATTATGAAAGGCCTCCCCTCTCGAGGTCTCCATCCGTATATCGTATCTATCTTATTGAGAGCGATTACGAATGGGACCCTCCTCTCCCTGAGTATGTTTATGGACTCGACTGTCTGAGGCTGGACCCCCCCGTTTATGTCTATCACTAGTATCGCTATATCAGCTACAGACCCCCCTCTCTTCCTGAGGTTAGAGAAAGCCTCGTGCCCTGGTAGATCTATGAAGAGGAGCCCCCCCGTTTTTATCTCGAATCTCAAGTTCAGAGCTTCCATGACTGGCTTGCACACCTCGTATATCACATCGACCGGTATCTCGGATGCACCCACGTGCTGAGTGATCGAACCGGGTTCCTTACTCGCTACTCTAGTCTTCCTTATGTAATCCAGCAGGGTAGTCTTCCCAGAATCTACATGCCCCAAGACGGAGACGAGGGGCTGCCTATACCTCTTATCTGGCAATAGATCACCATCACTTCTCAGCCTTTCTTATCCATCCCAATTTCTTGGGATTCCTCCCCATCATGTAACTCTTCCTGCACTTAGATGAGCAGAAGTAGAGGATAGTACCATCTGCCTTAACGTACATCCATCCGAAACCCGGCTCTATGTCCCTGCCGCAGAAAGAGCATTTCTTGAGGAGGACTGCCATCTAATTCACCTCGGCTTCAACTTCCTGGCCTCTATCTCCGTCTCCCTGAGTATCAAGATATCCCCTACTCTAACGGGTCCCTTCACATTCCTAGTTAGGACCCTCCCCTTGTCCCTCCCAGCTAATATCTTAGCTCTGACTTGGATGACCTCCCCCGCGACGCCCGTCCTGCCTATTATCTCGACGACTTCAGCGGGGAAACCCTTATCCTCTTGCGACATTGAGCTCACCCTCGATCAAAAAATACTCAGGAAGATTTAAAGGTACCTTAAGCCCCCCTCATCTCCTTGAACTTCTCCTTCAGGGCCTCTAATAAGCTCTTAGCTTGACCGGCATCTACTACTGCCACAGAAGATGCAGCTACTTCGAGTCCGGCAGCCTTACCCAACTCCTCCTTTGATGGGACGTAAGCGTAAGGTATCCCCTTGTCCTCGCAGAGGAGGGGGAGATGCGCGACTATCTCAGGAGGGTTGACGTCCTCTGCTATGACGACGAATAGGGCCTCACCTCTCTCAACTGCTTTCGTAGTCTCATTGACTCCCTTCCTCAGCTTACCGCCAGTGCTCCTGGACATCTGGACTAACTCGAGTATCTTAGGTACTAGGTCCCTAGGGACCTCGAACTTCACATAAGAGGGTTTGTCCTTACTCATCCTTCATTCCCCCAGTCGGTGTGACTTAAACGTATAAAAATCTTCCCCTGATCTTGAGCATCGAGGAGAGTGGTTCTAACAAGACGTAAGGTCTCCTGAGCCTCAACTGATCTGGGGTAGATGATCCCGTCAAGAATGTAGCTAGCTTCATCTCGAATTTGAAGCTCCTAATCTTCCTAGAGACCCCCTCCGCTCCCGATTCGACAGCAGCTTTGAAGAAAGGTCTCGCGGCTCCAGCAGCATTAGCCCCTAGAGCTATGCATTTAGCAGCATCTAAACCGGATCTAACGCCCCCAGAACCTATAACAGTTAAGCCGGAGCTAGATGCCTCAATTATAGAGATAGGAGTCGGTATTCCCCATTCAGAGAACCTGATAGATGCTTCCCTCTCAATTGAATCGCTTGATGCTCTCTTACCCTCTATAAGAGCCCAACTCGTACCTCCATGGCCCGCGACATCTACGTACTCGATCCCTATCCTCCTCAATGTTAGCGAGAGCTCGTAAGATATACCGCTACCTACTTCCTTCACTAAGACTGGGACATCTAGCTCCCTCACTAGATCCCTTAAGGAGATCAGGGAATCTGAGAAGTTCTTATCACCCTCAGGTTGTATTATCTCCTGCAATGGGTTGAGATGTATAGCTATAGCATCGGCATCTATCATATCGACTGCTGCTTTAGCGTTATCAACACCACCCTCCCCTGAGATGTGAGAGATACCTAAGTTAGCGATCACAGGGACGTCTCGAGCTATCTCCCTCACGATCCTATAAGTCTCGATTACGGAATCATCCTTTAAAGCTGCCCTCTGACTTCCGACACCTATAGCCACTCCCTCAGATTGAGCAGCTCTAGCTAATGCCTCATTTATCTTTAGAGATGCCTCATGCCCTCCAGTCATCCCCTCTATCAATAGCGGGGCCTCTAACTCGTAACCCAGGAACCTCCAGTTGAGATCTATCTCCTCGAAGGAGGAATCGGGTAGTGCGTTATGTATCAACCTGACGAAATCGAACCACCGGTAACTGCTACTGAGATCGATATCATCGCTCAACGCTATCTCTATATGCTCGACCTTCCTCTTATTAGTGAGATCCTCTCTCACGACTTGAACACCACTGAGGCATAACCCACTACGAAGGACTTATCACCGCTCGTCTCAGCGCTAGTGGAGTACCTCACTAATTCTCCCTTAGAGACTCCCTTGAGCTTCGCGAAAGATATAGCTACTGAAACAGGGCCGGGCCCGCACATACTCACATCGAACTCCCGTATTATCCTGAAGAGAGAGTGGACATCCATATTGAGTATCGCATCTATGGCAGCTCTATCCCTCCTTACGGCCTCCCCCTCGGGTAGGTAGTGGGACATGTCTGAGGAAGCTATGACTAAGACGTCCCTCCCCAGTCTCTCTGTGGCGAGAGCTATGGACCTCCCTAGATCGATAGAGGGCTCGGGTTCCTGTATCGCCATCACTATGGGGAGTATCTTGAGGGAAGTCCCGTAAATAGATTGGAGGAACGGTACTTGCACTTCGACAGAATGCTCCCATGTATGAGCTAGATCATCGAAATCAAGATCACTGAAGTAACTCGAGATTACTTCAGCTAACTCCAAATCAACTTCCACTCTCCCCAACGGTGTCTCCCAGAACTTAGATTTCGTGACTGAGAAAGCGGACCCCAGGCCAGTGTGATTCGGTCCTATTATGATGAAGGTATCTGGGATACCGTCCTTAGCTATTATCGAGTATGCTGAAGCAGCAGTCCTCCCGGAGTAGATGTAGCCAGCGTGAGGGACGATGAGGGAGGCTACCCTCCTCTCCCCAGCCGGGTTGGGTGATGGTATCCCCTCAGATCCCGCCCCTCTGAAGAGGGAATCGAGGAGCTTGAGGAGGTCATCGCTCCTCGATGGGTAGAATGAGCCAGCTACAGCGGGTTTCCTCAGCCCCAACTTCATCTCACTCCCATTATCCTAGTGGCGAATTCCTCATATCCCTCGGGGAGATCTCCATCTGGCGGTATAACTTTCCTGTTCCTGAGGACTTCCCTCGTCAAGAGCCAGTAGACGAGAGCTAGCGACCTCCTCCCCTTATTGTTGACTGGTATAGCTAAGTCTATGTTCTCGAGCATGTTATCAGCGTCCACTAGAGCTACTACGGGGATGCCCATCTTAACTGACTCTATGTGTATCTGTCTATCTACTCTAGGGTCGGAGAGGAGCACTACATCGGGCTCGAGGTGGAGAGGGGCTTGGGGATTGGTCAAGGTACCTGGGAGTATCCTCCCAGTTATGTACATAGCGCCAGTGTACTCCGCGAACTTCCTGACTGGCTTAAACCCGTATATCCTAGCTGAAACTGCTAGGACTCTATTAGGCTCGAATCTCGCTAGGAACTTACCCGCTACCCTTATCCTCTCATCTATCTTCCTTATGTCTATTATGCAGAGTCCATCGGCCCTGACCCTATATATGAACTTCTCCATGTCCTTAGTCCTTATCCCCGTCCCTACGTGCACTCCCGAGAGGAGGTACTTCTGCTTAGGTATCAGGAGGTCCTTATCCTCGACTGGAGGGACGTTAGCTAAGCTAGTATCATCGTATCCCATGGGATCACCTCTCTATCAATTGCGAGAAGGAGAGCTCTAGATCTGAGAGCTCTATATGGGAGAGGAACATCCTCCTGCAACAATATCTCCTTATATTCATGGAATCCAGCACCTCTCCTGGATCCTCTCCAGCCATAACCCTCCGGGAGAACTCCTCCCATTTATCACCTATCACGCTGCCGCACGTGAAACATCTTATCGGGAACATACTCACCGAGCGCTTGGGATCGATTGAGTTATTTAAATTATCATGTACCGGATCATGAGGGGACTATGACGTTCGAGTTGTGGGTAGAGAAGTACAGGCCGAAAACATTAGATGATGTAGTTGGGCAAGATGATGTTATAAGAGCCCTCAAGGGATTTGTTGAGAAGAGATCAATGCCTCATTTACTCTTCGCTGGCCCTGCTGGTACTGGAAAGACGACAACTGCTTTAGCTCTCGCTAACGATCTCTATAAATCAGAGGAGCTCGTGGCGGCTAATTACTTGGAGCTGAATGCTAGTGATGAGAGGGGGATAGATACGATAAGGACTAAGATAAAGGATTTCGCTAAGACAGCTCCGTTCGGAGAAGTCCCATTCAAGATAATACACTTAGATGAAGCGGATAACTTAACTGCAGATGCCCAACAGGCCCTCAGGAGGATTATGGAGATGTACTCAGCTACTACGAGGTTCATATTCGCTTGCAATTATTCCTCGAAGATAATAGAACCGATACAATCGAGATGCGCTGTCTTCAGATTCGGACCGATACCGGAGGAAGCTATAAAGAACAGATTGATAATGATAGCTGAGAGAGAGGGGCTGAAGTACACTGAAGATGGGATATCAGCGATAATATACGTTGCGGAAGGGGACTTGAGGAAGGCGATAAACTTACTCCAGACAGCATCTGCTATGGCGAGTACAATCGATTCCAAGGTAGTTTACAGAGTAGCGGGTCTAGCGCACCCAGAGGAAGTCAGGGCTATGATAAACTCAGCCCTGAAGGGGAAGTTCCTATCCGCTAGGGAGGCTCTGAGGAACTTGATGATAAACTACGGGATGTCAGCGCAGGACGTCATAAGGCAACTCAATAGGGAGATAATGGCGAGCAAATCCCTATCTGATAGGGAAAAGGCTATGCTCATGATATTCCTCAGTGATGTTGACTTCAGAGTCACTGAAGGAGCTCATGGAGATGTCCAATTAGCTGCGATGCTCGCTAAATTAGTTGAGGTTGGTGAATCCCATGAGAGAAGTGCCGTGGGTAGAGAAACATAGGCCCAAGACTCTAGATGAGATAAGGGGGCAGAAGGAAGCTATAGATGAGATAAGGAACTGGATCAAGGACGTGAAGGAGGGGAAGAGAGTGAAGCCCCTCCTAATAGTGGGACCTCCGGGGACTGGAAAGACATCAGCAGCGCATGCTATCGCAAATGAGCTCAATTACGATGCTATAGAGGTGAATGCGAGCGATTTGAGGGATAGGACTCATTTGCAATACATAGTCGAGAGCTCCAGTGCTGTCAGTTTGCTCAGCGGTACTAGGAAGTTAATAATACTAGATGAGATAGATGCCCTCCCCGGGGAGGGGCACGCGATAGCTTCGTTAGTCAAAGAACTCATATCTAAGGGGAACGTCCCCATCGTAATGACTGCTAACGACCCTTACGAGAGGCACTTATATGAGATAAGGAACCTCTCGACGATGGTGAAGTTCTCCAGGATCAGGTGGCAGAGTGTAGTTAGCGTCCTTAAGGATATATGCAGGAAGGAAGGGCTGAACGTCCCGGAGGAAGTCCTGAATAAGATAGCTAGGTCTTGTCAGGGGGATCTCAGAGCGGCTATAAACGATCTCGAGGGACTCGTTAAGGGTTCCAATGAGCTCATCAAACATATTGGCGAGAAATATGGGAAGAGGGATATAGAGACGGATGTATTCAAAGTACTAAGCTCTATATTCTACGGTGAGAATTGCTACCCAGCTTACCTCTCCTCACTCAATCTAGATATGGATCCAGATATGCTCTTCAGGTGGGTAGAGGAGAACGTGGCTCACGTTTACAGCGGGAGGTCCTTAGCTAGGGCTTATGAGATGCTCTCACTCGCGGATCTTATGAGGGGGAGGATAATAAGGACTAACAACTGGAGGTTCTTAGCTTATTATACTCAATTGATGACATTCGGAGTGTGCGCGGTGAAGGAGGGGAGGCCGGAAGGTGAGAAGATAAGACCCCCATCCTTAATAAAGCAGCTCTCAGCGACTAAAGAGATTAGAACTAAGACGAAGGAATTCCTAGAGAAGATAGCTAAGAGAATTCATGTATCTACGAATGTAGTGAGGATGGAGTTGATACCTATACTCATAGCGGATGCTAAATCCGGGGGGAAGCTCATAAAGGAGCTAGGGAGGGAGCTTGGGATTAGGGAGAGCGATATGAGGGAGATACTCTCAGATATCGAGGAAATATACAAGTTAGAATTCGGGGGGAAGGGGACTTAGATCCTCTCTCAATATCTCCTTGAGCTTCTCCGCTAATCTCTCAGCCGGGATCGAGCCCAGTGAGATTAGAGTAGATTGGCCCTTCATACCCTCACCGCTACGCTTCGTCTCCACGAACCCCATGTTCTTGAGGTCCCTCACTCTCTTCCAAACAGCTGTATACTTATAGGGGATGACGCCCAGCTCCTCGCATATCAACTTATACTCCTCCATGAGATCGCCCATCTTTATCCATCCCCTCGTGGTCATAGCTAATCTCTTAGCTGCAGCTAAGAGCAGTAGCTTATCGTGTATATCCAGCGGCATCAGGGAGTCCTCTGTTATCCCAACTACGCCCATCCTCGCAGCAGCCTCACTAACTAAATCGGGGGTTATCAAGCTCATCCCCCTCTCTTCAGCGAGTCTCGCAGCTGAGAAGAGTATTTTCAACGCTATCCTAGCGTTCCCAGTGTGTTTAGAGAGCTCAACTACTTTCTCTATCACATCGGAGTCATAGCTCCCATCGTATAACGCTTCAGAGGCTCTGTAAGCTAATATATCCCTCAGTTGTGAGGCGTTATACTTCTCTAAAGTGAGCTTGAGTATAATGAAGCTCTTTATGGAATCATCTAATGTGTATGGAGGATCCCATCTAGCTATAGCGACTAGAGTTGGGCTCTTAACTGCTCCTCCCTCATGAAGCCTGAGGAGAGTGTACAATAGGGTCTCCCCATCCCTCAAGTACTCTATCTCATCCAATATTACGAGGAGGGGTCTCTCCTCTCTGCTCATTATCTTCTCCAGAATTAGGACCATTTCCTCATAACTGAGCCCTCTCTCAGGCACTCCAGGGATTATGGAAGCTATTATCTTTTGGAGAGCGGATGGAGGGGAGCGATAAGTCCTGCAATTTATGTGAACTGTCTCAATACCGAGATTTGATAGCTTATTTGCTGATAACTTAGCTACAGAAGTCTTGCCCACTCCTGGCTCCCCTTTCAGTAGAGCGAGGCCCTCATTTAGCTCATATCCAGATGAGAGGGTATTATAGAGGATATCAACTTCCCTCTCTCTATGAGGTAGCTTACTGGGGGTATATGAGTCAGAGAAGAGCTTGGGATCTCTCACTATGGGTATGGTCACACCCAAGTTGAGGGAGTTCATTGAAATAATTTCGTTTCGGTACTACATAATAGGAGAGGGGTATGTGAAAGTATTACTCCCTCCTGATCCGCACTACATAGAGGGCTATCTCAACTATCACGATCAAAGCTGATAATATAAGAACGATACTATCTAAACTGACTGGCAGCTTGGGGATCTCATTAGCTAAACTCAATGCATAATCCAAACTCTTACTGATGGAGTAGGGGGCTCTAGTGGAGTACAAGTAAAATAAGTCGAAGAGCTCTCTAGCCTTAGCTTTCCCGCTCTCATCTAGAGGGATCAAAGCCTGCTTCCTCAGGTCCGATATGCTCTTCCTCAAGGAGTTTATCTTCTCGGCCTCTTCCTTCGTCAGATTCACGACACCTATGAAGAACCAGCCGCTGTATCCCGTTGCCCCCCTAGTATCTACTAATGGATTCCTTATGATCCAGGAAGCTACTACCCTCATTCCATCGCTCGAGTTGACTGTGTACACTGAGTTAGGCGTGGGTCTGACAATGCTTATCACGTAATCCTTGGGGAGCACTACTGATACATTCAGGAGATCTACTTCCCTCACGTATATCTTCGATAGATTGCACATATCCTCCCTAGTTGAGTAGATGATACCCTTCCTCCCCTCACTTATCTTAGGAGCCCCTTTCTTAGCCTCTAGCTCTACTGTGAGCGTTAAGCTCACTCTCTTCGTGTGATTCCCCTCTCTTTCCCTCGTTATCTTAGCTTCCATCTTAGTGGGGTAGAATTCGAAGTCCCCTGCTATGAATGGGCCATTCACGTTCTCCTTCACATGATTGATGAAACCCTTCGTGTAATTCTCCTCCCCTCCCGGGTATTTTGAGAGTAAATTCTCGATGTCGTTTGCCATCATCCCGTACCAACTGTAATTGAGAGTGAGCGTCGCTTTTGATTCCGTTTGGAAGAAAACCCTGAGCTCAGTAGTGATATAATAGGGCTTATCGGATAGGATATCTGCATTAGCTGAGATTAGAGGAGCTAGCAACATCATAATAGCGAGAGAGGTCATGATTACTCCCCTAACTCTTTCCATCGAAATCACCTTACCCTGGAGTCGTATAGCATTTTTTACTGGATAGAAGCATATATAAATTCAATACGTCACTCAACTTGGGGAAGTGAGAGAGGGTAAATAGATGCCTGATGAGAGCGACATCAAAGTGATCGAGGCTGGCTATCTGAGATGGATGCTTAGAGCAAATCCTTTCGCTTACTTAAGCAGTGAGAGTCTTGAAGAAGTCAAGCAAGTTCATGTGGATACTGATATCGATGAGAAATTGGCTGATATCCTCGATAAAGTCATCAAGGATAAGGAGAAGAAGTTGATCTTCTTAGTCGGGGAGTTCGGGACCGGGAAGACTCACAGATTGAGGCTCATGGGTGAGATATTGGAGGAAGCTTCCACATTCTACGTTAAGATAGATGTCGATGACTTCAGTACAGCTATATACAGGATCGCTCACGTGATCAAGAGCGGGATACCGATTAAAATATTGAAGAGGAGGATCCCCAAGGATCCCGATCAATTGATAGAGATTATAGTGGATGAACTCAATAGTTACGATCTAGCGGTCCTTTTATTGGATGAAGTGGAGAATGTTGTCGTATTCGGGACGAGGAAGGATGCTGATCTCTTCTCTAAAGCTATTTCTAGGATCTTCCAAGGCCTCAATGGGGGTAAAGCGATAGTCATAGGATGCATCCCCCCGGCTTACGATATAATGAAGAGGCTCTTAGAAGTCCCCCATGAGAGAATAGAGATGAAGAAACTCAGCCCAATTGAAGCGGGCAGGATCCTTAAGAAGAGATTAGAATATTATAGGGCTATAATGAATAGAGAAGCTAGGGACTTTGGTTTAGAGGAACCGTTCACAGAGGATCTAGTCGTCAAGATGAATGAGATGGCTGAGGGCAACCCTAGGAAGTTGATGAAACTCGCTAGGAATGTCTTAGCAGTCCTGACTAAAGAACTGAGGGAAAGTGGGAAATTGAGCAAGGAGAAAGTCCTCCAAATAGTTAAATCAGCGGGCGAGGGTAAGGAGACCCCATCGGAAGTCGATACTCTCGAGGAGAAAGTGCCAGATGATTTGAAGGATGAATTCGATGCTTTAAGGAGGAAGTTCCCACCAGGGACTTCTTTCTCATTGATAGAGGCCTCGAGAGTCTGGGGCTTGAAGCTGATTGAAGCTAATGCCCTGATATCGGAACTCATGAGGGAGGGGCTAGTCTATAAGACTGAGACGGGTAGATACTCGATCAAAGGAGGTAAAATTCAATAGCTTCTACTCGTAATTTTTATATTCAAGCGTAAAATAATCCAATAACAGAAGGAACATACGATGAGGCAGTTTCATTTTTTCCTCTCGAGAGATTCTAAGAGCCTCCTCCAGAACTCGAGAGTCTGCTTGAGATCGAGCCCTTCGAAAGGCTCCTCGTATAAGAACTCGAGGATCGCGTTCTTCAGCTTAGTTACTTCAGAGCTCTCATGCGAGATCAATTTACTCAGGACGTCTCCCTCCTCATAACCCCTATCTATCTCCTCCAATAACGCGAGGAGGTGCTTCCTGAGGATGGGATCCTCTAGTTCGGATATAGATCTCTTCATCCCCTCGATCTTACTCCTATCTACTTCCCCAGTAACCTTCAATCTCCTTATTACTTCTGTCAGGTCCCTCAAAATCCTCTCATTCATACTAGTGCCACTCGGATTCAAGCTTAAAAATATTCGCGAGTCCCTCCGGATGGCTTCATCTCATAGTCGAGTCGCTCTGAGTTAGGTGCGATAGTCAGCCCAACCTTTAAATTATCTCCCAGAGATCCCTAATGGGCGGTGGATGAGGTAAACGGCCCGCTGATCTATGAAGACGATCTTGAGTACTGACCCGCCCTCTGCCCCGCGCCACACTCTTTGAGAGTGCTCAAGCTAATTACCTCGAGATCCAGTAAAATGAGTTCATCATTATCGCTTCATCCACGGACTCCCTGCTGAGCGGTAGCTCATCAACAGGTCTCACTTGTAAGCTCTCTAGAGTCCCGGGGAGGCTCATCACACACTCACCTGGAGTTAAGGAAAGCACCTTATCCACTATATTCTTCTCCCTCAAGAGAGTCCTCAGGAACTTCAGATCGCTTGGAGACTCGACCTTATGTATTATCTTAATTCCCGTATTCCTAATGGCTCCTTCAGGTATCTCAGAGAGGCTCTGGGAGACTAATATCAATGCGACCCCGAATTTCCTGAGCTCCGCGAAGAGCCTACTGATCAATTCCATACCTATCTGATCCTTATAGTATGGGATCAGTTTCTCAGCTTCCTCAAGGACCACTATTAGCCTAGGATACTTGGACTTAGCTTCCTCCCTTATATAATAATCCTTTATCCTCTTCAAAGTGAAGAAAGCTATCAACCGCTTCTGGAGATCGCTCTCTATATCCCCTAGTTCTAGAAGCGTGGGGACTTCCTCGAAACCTGTTGAGAGTATGTTATCGCACTTGAAGATGACCTCCCCGCCACCGGAGATTAATGGCTCTAACTTCCTCACGAGAGAAGCTCTGCTCTCCTCTTCAGGCTGAGAACTCGTTGAGAAACCCTTAATCTCCATCAATAGATCGTACATATTCGGTGGGTTCCTCTCACTCGATATATCGCTCAACCTCCTCAAAGCCTTCAGGAGCAAGTAGAACTGAGAAGGCGTGAGATCTAAGAGTGAAGATAATGTCTCGGCCACTAGGAATATCTCCTTCTCCCCTTTAGGTATCGAGATCAGTGGATTTATGCATATCTGCGGATAGCCAGGCCTATTGCAGAATATCCTACCTCCTATCCCGAAGATCAAGTTCCGATACTCCCAGTGAGAATCAAGCACTAAAGATGGTATTCCAAGGTTCCAAGCTTCGTAGATAATTCTCTTGACAGTAGTAGTCTTTCCAGATCCTGTCTGCCCGATCACTAAGATGTGCTTAGTTAACTCACTCACTGGAATTCCTATGACCCTGCCCCTCCTCTCCCCGATCTCTAATATGAGCTCATCCCTCTCAGAACTCCTCCCTAGTCCTATAGATACTGCTTCACTCTCATCGCAGATCTCAATTATCTCCTTAGCTAAATCTGGATCCAGATACCTCTCGAGAATCTCTATCTTGAAACCCTCAGATGTACTGTTTATAGCAGAGGCTCCCGCCCTTATTATTTCTTTATCTTTCCCTATGAGGAGCATTTTGTATGAAATTTTTCCTGGACTTCTCCCTATTAAGCTACTGCTCCTCCCAACTGATATCAGAAATATGATCCTCAATCCCATCCCTTCTGCAATATCTTTCAGCCTATTCAAGTTTATATTTGCATCTTTATCATAAACAGAGAGCCTAGCTGGGACGACTAGTGAGCCCTTGCGGAGTGGGATTCTCCTCATCCTGATTAGCGTCATCAGCGCTATCGCTGTGAGGATCGCGATCAAGTATGGTGACAAATTTACTAAAATTTTTACTATATTTCCGTAACTTTTATAAAATAATAGAACCATTAGGGCAGTGAGTAGGAAATAAACATCTAGATCTTCCTTCTTGATCATCTCCTTCCCTCTATCCTCGAGATCCTCTCCTCAATCAACTCTATCCTCCTCACCACTTCCTCGAGTTTGAAGAATAGATACTCTATCTGGTTCTTCAGAGTCTCTATCTCAAAGAAGAACTCTTCATCCATCTTCTATCAACCCCTTCACTCTATAGACTGAGCTCTCACTCACTCCCAAGCTTAGAGCTATCTCTCTCATCGAAATCCGAAGACCGATCCTCCTAGCTGCGAAGTAAATAGCTACAGCGACTATTTGAATGGGATTACGACCTAATACGAGCTCCCTCTTCCTCAAGATTCTCACCATTTCCTTCTTAGCGTTTACCATGAGCCTCTCCCTCACTAAGGGCGGTAGATCTCTCCCCACTTTCATCAAGGCATAGTTGAGGTAGGAGTCCCATTCGACTCCGCTCCCCATTCTCATACTGCTAAGGGATCTGAGTAGAGCCCTACGCGATACTTTGACACCCACTTCCTCTATTATCTTCCTGAATGGTATCGCGAATCCATAAATCCTACTGGCTAAAGCCACACTAGCTATAATCGTCGATACACAAGCTCTCTTCCCGCTCATCTTATATCTCTTGAATAATTCGTTTGCGAGCTTTTCAACTTCCTCTGGGAGCCCCAGCCCTCTGACTACTTCTTCGATAGTTTTATTCTTCCTCTCGAGGAGCTTCCCGTACCTCTCGAACTCGGTCTCCGAGAACTCCACTTCCTCCATCGAGCTACCATACTATGTTCACAAATATTAATATTTTCCTTCAGAAAATAAAAAAATAGTTTCATAATTAAGAGAACTTTACCGTTAAGTAGACCTCCTCACCCTGGCTCAATCTGAATGGTGGAGCCCTCGAGTAAGTCAGCTTCATCAGGAGCCCATGGAAAGATATCTCAATAGTTCTAGAGGAATCATCAACCTTATAGACGATCCCTTTCATTATTATATCTCCCTCACCTTCCTCTCCCAGTGTTAACTCTGCTTCCATTCCTTCCTTCAAGTTGATGAGGCCCTTAGGGAACTCTAGGATCGCTTCGAATGATTTATCTAGAGATTCGAAACTCAATATATCTATATCGAATATAGGATCACTCCTGATGGAGCTCAACCTGACTTTACTCAAGCAACTTTCACCTAAGCTCCGCTGAACATTCAGATTAAAAAGCGATTCGCTGATGATAGTATGATCGATCGGGTGCTCCAACTTAATTCTAAGTTGAGGTACCTCTCTAGGCAGGTCATATTCGGAGGTCCCGATGATGAGATACTGGAAGAGCTGAGAGATCTATTCAGGGAATTATATGAGGAGATAGGTAGGCCGGATAGGTTGAAGATCTTAGAGGAATCCCTAGAGGTAGATCTGAGAGTTGGGCTGAAGTACGCCCTCTCCAATCTAACGGAAGATATAGCGGAGTTCTTATATAGGGAGATAATGAAACTTAGCCCTTAGTGGCTATGTAGACTTTCAAGAGCCTCTCATCTACTACTATCATTTCCCTGATATATTTGACAGTAGAATAAGGTATGAGTACATTTCCTTTCCTGTCCTTCTTAAGTTTCTGTAATAATGCATCAGCAGCTCCCCTGTTACTCCTGATTATTATCGAGATAACCTTCCCGGATATCTCATCAACGACTAGGTCGGTGACCTCACCTAGCAAGAGCCCCTGATCCGTTATGACAGGCTTATTAGCTAATCTAGCGATCGAGTACCTCGCCATCTCTCCCACCTTTTTAGTGGGCCGGGTGGGATTCGAACCCACGACCTCCGCCTCGTCAAGGCGGCGTCATAGCCACTAGACCACCGGCCCCCTGCTTAAGGATCTTACCTAAATAAAAGTTTCCTCGGCATAGTTGTAGAGAATAGAGTATATTTTAAGTTGTAGAAGGGGATCTTCATAGCATAAAGAACTCTGAAAGCTCACGCATACTCAATATAATTTAAAATTTATGCGACTCTTCATAAATTTTTTGTCAATACTCAATATACCTAGGTCCGCTCATATCTCCTCTAATATTGAGAGGAAATCCTGGGACCAATTGAACCTCCCAATTCCCCTCCTAATACCTGTCAAGGCATCGAAAATCTCCTCATCATTTCCCTCACATCCATCTATCTCGATTATCTTACTAGCATCTGCTATCTGCAAGGCATCGAAGAGAGGACCATCTATAGCTTCATACTCCAAGTTCTCCCTTATCTTCTTCTCAGGGTACCCCCTCTCCCTCAGCCTCCCGAGGAGTATAGATGGTCTGCATCTCACAGCTATCACTAAGGAGACTCTTTCCTTAGGGACAGCATGAGGGCTTATCGTCTCAATTACGATAGTGCCCTCCATCTTAGATATCTCCTCCCTGATCCTCTCCTCGTCTATTATATAGGATCCCCTCTCCTCATCCCTGCCCAAGATGTAACCCTTCTCCAATGAGAGCTCCCCCACATTCAAATATCCGCATCCCAATCTCTCAGCTATGAGTTTAGCTATCCTAGTCTTCCCAGAGCCCGGAGCGCCTATGACTACGATCAATCCCGAAATATTTATATTCCCCATATGCCCTTCACCTAGGCTCCGGTGGTGTAGCCCGGTCAAGCATAGGGGCCTCTCGAGCCCCAGACCCGGGTTCAAATCCCGGCCGGAGCATTAACAATTTTTGAATTTTTAGTAGGGTAATTTCCCGAAGAGCGTAGTGACGGGATCGAATGAAGCTAGGGAAACTAGAGCAGTCCAGAGCAAATAGGCCACGAGCGCGGCGAATAACAACCGTATAGGTTGCTTATTATAAGCTGGTATCAGTAAGAAGAGCGCTTGGATCAATACGAGCGTCAGGTAGAAGTTGCTCAAGATGAAATCGAGCGGTTGCATCCAGACTATCATCACCCAGACCCCTAGTTCGGCTATGAATAATGAGATGGGGAAAGTGAATAGAGCGAGCAATGAACCGTAAATTGCCTCCTCTATTGCGGCTTTTAAAGATGGAGAGACTTTCCTTCTCCTCCTAGCGGCAGGAACTCTTCTCCAACTCCTCCCTGATAGCATGCTTTCACCTCACTAAGCTACCCACTCTCTTCCCCTCCAAGAGGTCGATTAAAGCCATCGGTTCATCAGCACTTAAAATTATCGTCTTTATAGACGATCTCCTGAGGATCTTTATTGATGTAATGTCGAGCAACTCATATCTCCCCGGATCATATGATTTCTCCATCAATAACTTCTCGAGTGAATCGTAGTCGAGTTCTTCTATCCTCCTGGCCTCTGGATTCCTCCTAGGGTCCTCTTCATATACACCATCTACTCCAGTCATCTTCACGAGAGTATCGTAATTCAACCTCTCAGCTATTATAGCAGCTACAGCATCCGTAGAGTAACCCGGATGGATACCGCCTGAGACTGGTATCTTATTGATAGAGGAAGCTAAGGCCGCTTCCTCGTAGCTCTCAACGACCTTAGGGTAAGCTAGATCACCTAAAGCTGATATAGTGAGGAGAGCGTGCAATCTAGTCACGAGTATCCCAGCGTAATCCTGCATGTATTTGCTTCCTCCAGCATTTCTAACGGCTTCTATGTATTTTCTAGCGATCTCACTCCCTCCTGTCACTATAGCTAAGCTCACTCCTCTTTTACGGACCTCCTTAATCGACCCAATTACACTATTGAACCTACTGGGGTCCTCGAATATCCCCTCGAATACCCTGCCCCCTAGGAGTAGGACTATACCCCTCAAAATAACACCTCAGTAGAACCTGATAGCCCTCTCCAATCTGGAGAGCAGCACTATTCCACTCTCCTCGGACTCATCCAATATCCTATAGCCAGTGAGATCCGAGAGCCTCTCAGCGAACTCCCTGACCTCATGGTGCCAGGGCATGTTCCACTTGTTGAGCCTCCTCCTCGAGTACCCCACCCACTCGTAAGCTTTGGGCTCTACGTAAGTAGGCTGATACCTCTTTATCAATTCTGAGAATTCCTCCAAGGCCCTCTCATCCATATTGAGCCCCTTAATGAGGGGTATCCTAATTACAGTCGGGCATGAGAGTGATTGTAGGAGCTCTAGCGTCTTTATAAGCCTGTTCCATGCATCCGGCCATATAGGCCTAGTTATCTCAGCGTATAACTTCTCATTAGGAGCGGGGACTGTCACATATAGTTGAGTGGGCTCTCTCTCCAACCCCTCTATCCTCTCAGGCATGGTACCGTTGGTGACTATGAAAGTGGTCATCCCCCTCTTGTGGAAGGCATCGACTAGCCCCCCTATGAATGGGTAGAGTGTCGGTTCCCCGGTCAGAGATATAGCTGCGTGCTTCGGTTCCTCAGCTTCCCTAACCCAATCTCTATTGAAGACCCTGACACCCTTATATCCCTGCACTAGCATCCTGTGGACCCTCACGCTCTCCTCAGCTATCTCCTCAGGATCGTCCCACTTACCCTCGGGGACCTCGACCCATCTCTGAGACATAGGCACATCGCTAGCGTTCAACCTCCAGCAGTAAACGCACTGCATATTGCAGAATGAAGCTGTAGGGGTCATCTGGATGCATCTCCAAGTAGGTATACCGAAGAATTTATTCTTGTAGCAAGTCCTCCCCTCCATTATAGATTTCCTAAACCAATAGCAGGGCTTAACAGCAGAATGATTGAGGACGAATTTATAGCCCTGCTTCTCCATCAACTTCCTCACGTGGGGAGGGGTGCTCACGCTCAGGGCCAGCATCTTTTATCATGTCATGTGACATGCTACTGATAAAAAGATGTTGAGGGAGCAACTTAGGCTAGCGATCAGGGAGATGGAGGAGCTCAATGAGATGAGGGAGGAGGCAGTAAGAAACTCGAGGAGATTGATATCGATAGCTAGGAACTCCATACTGGAGTCTAGGAAGTTCAGGGACCTCAAGAACGTTGAGAAGAGGTTATTAGAGTCATTGAAGGATGTGAGAGAGTTCATAGGGGAGCTTAAGTCTAAGTATGGCTTCTCTGAGTCGATAGTGAGCGTAATACAGGATGCGATTCAGGAGTTAGTTGAGGGGATAGTCCTCTGCAAGATATTGATGGGTGATGAGGTGCCGAATCACATAGAACTGGGCGTTGGGGCTAGGGAATACTTACTGGGGGTGAGCGATGTAGTGGGGGAGCTCAGGAGGATAGCCCTCCATTACCTGAAGGAGGGGAACGTTAGAGGAGCTGAGGAACTCATAAAGATCATGGAGGAGATATATGAGGAGATAAATTCTGTCATCTTCCCGGATTCTCTGATACCATTGAGGAGGAAGGCTGATGAGGCTAGGATCATGATAGAGAAAACTATATCCGAAGTTATATTCGTTAAAGCGAGCAGGAGGGGTGAAATTGAAGGTAGCTAGAATGGATCCCTTCGTAACTCATCTAATAGTATCTCTAGCTTTACTTGGGGCGACTAAGAGACCCGTTAAGGTCACGGAACTCGGGGAGCATATGGGGGTCTCGAGGGCGACGTTATCTAGATGGGTTTCGAGGGCTGAGGAGCTCGGATTCGTCAAAGTATCATCAAAGAAAGTGCAATATATCTTGTTGTCAGATAAAGCCCTAGACTTCCTCTTATCTTTGAAGGGTACATTGGAGGGCGTGGAATGGGGGGAGGTCGTGATAATGGGGGAAGTGTTCTCGGGGATGGGTGAAGGGGCTTATTACATGTCCAGGAAGGGGTATTCACTAGCTTTCTCCAAGATGATAGGTTATGAGCCTTATCCCGGGACCCTGAACTTGAGAGTGAGTGTCGAGGATACGAGGAAGGTAGATGATTGGAGGAGGAGAGTAGTGCCCAAATTGATACAGGGGTTCTCGGAAGAGGGGAGGACTTTCGGGGAGGTGGAAGTATATCCAGTGAAGATAAATAGCGAGATAGAAGCTTACTCAATATTCCCGAGGAGGAGGCATTACGGTCCAGATGTCTTAGAGATAATTCATAAAGAGAATCTCAGGGAGCTCCTTGGTTTAAAGGATGGTGATTTCATAGCAGTAACGCTTAAAAATTGGTCTTAAATTTCACCAAGAGTCCTCTGAGATCTCCGTAGTGGTTACAACTGAAAGCCTCCCTCTCAAAGCGGTGATTAGTAGAAAAAGATTATGAACTACCCTTTGCTTATTTACATAATCATGACACGAGCCCCATTGGGATAGGGGTAATGGGCTGGAGACCCAGCCCGCGCTGAACCCTCAAAGGGGATGTAGCCCCGAACTTCCTCGCGTTCATAGCGGGGAGGAGGTCAGATGAGGCTAGACTGAGCTCAAAGTGTGTGAAGAGGGATTTCGAGTATATGGAGGACCTATTGAGATCATCGTGAGAATTTAAAGTGAAGTGGTATTCTTAGATCTCTCACGAAAGATTTTAAATTTACATCAGGGAATTTTAAGGGATCATTCAGGATACAGAGAATATTTCTTAAAAATATTTTAAGGTATTGAGCCCTTTCTTAATAATTCTTCACAATTGTTTATCATTAGGGTACATTCTCTGTGGGGGTTAGCTCAGTTATGTAGATAATAGAGAGCAAATGGTGGAATACTTGAAATTTTCTGTCGAGGAATGGGCCGGGTGGGACTCGAACCCACGACCTCCGCCGTGTGAGGGCGGCGTCATAGCCACTAGACCACCGGCCCCCTGCTTAAGGACGCTCGAATTTTAAAAGTTTCCCTCATTTAAAAATAAGATATCAAGAGAGCAATCCCCTCACAGCGTGGCCTGTAGGACATCTCACGACTCCCCTATAATATGGACAGAAGGAACAAGATGGGGAGTTGCCCCAACAATCATATTCATTGCTCTCTGAGATTTGGCACCCCTCCCAAGCCGGACAGTCATGACACGATGGATAATTGGAGAGTTTCACAAAAGATCTGAAGGTCACATAATCTTCTGAGAACCAGATCTCCCTTAAACTCCTCTCCCTCAAATTACCGAAGCTTATCTGCTTAACTTGGACTTCCTTTCCCTCAATCCAAGCCCTATAGTCGTGGAGCGCGAAGAGGCAGGGGGAGACATCCCCCTCGTAAGTTATAGCTAGGGAATCTCCCTCTACGAAGGGGCACCATCTATCGCTCCTGTAGTAGAAAGAGGGAGCCAATAGCTTCATGTTACTCGATGTAGCTAAGATCCAGGCCTCTCTCACGATATCTGAGATGTGATCCACCTCAACTCTACCATAAAGCTTTTCCTCACTCATCTTCTCACTCGTAGGGATGAGATTTGAGGTCAATATCCCCTTTATGCCTAGCTCGGAGGCCCATTTCACTAAGGAGGGGAGGGCCTCGTAAGTACCCTTCAGAAGGACTGTGGAGACCCAGACCCTCGCTCCCTCCTTAACTAGAGATCTCAAGGTATCATTTAGCTTCTCAAATTCAAATCCCCTCACTCTGGAGTATAACAAGGGATCTGAGGCCTCCAAACTTATGAAAACGTTCTTGAAGTTCTCAGATATGCACTTCAGCTTGCTCCCTATGATCGTGCCGTTAGTCA
The DNA here is from genome assembly GCA_020833055.1 of Candidatus Korarchaeum sp. GTDB lineage: Archaea > Korarchaeota > Korarchaeia > Korarchaeales > Korarchaeaceae > Korarchaeum. The sequence goes on from JAJHQZ010000005.1 coordinate 86,139, forward strand.
CTAAATTGAGCTCGAAGTCCCTAGATGCCATGTTAGAGAATTCCTCGAATTTCGGATGGAAAGTGGGCTCCCCAAACCCATCGAACCATATGCTCTTAACCCCCATATCCTTGAGCTCGGAGAGTATTTTCTCAAAGAGGTTCGGATCCATGAAGCCCGATCTCTCGAACCACCTCCTGTAACAGATCGTGCAATTCAAGTTACACTCGTTAGTTAGCTCTATATGAGCCTCCTTAGGGGTTTCGAGATCCGGGATGAAGTAACCTCCTTTTACCCTTATCCTCATCAAGGTGATCCGAGGGGAAGGAAATAAAAAATTCACGCAGATAGTTCCAAATTGTAGTGGGGAGGTCAATTCTGCTATTAATAGCTTCTTAGCTCACCTAACTTCAAAATCTCATACTAGATGGGGGAGCTATTTACCAGCATGCCCCATTCAGAGGGCTGATGCTCCCCCAGCAGGAGAAGCCTCTAGAATCGTAGCAGGGACTCCTATCCTCTTAAATTCATCCCTCAGCACTCTGGAGACTCTAGGGCAATCCTCGCATAGTATGAGGATACTCGGGCCTGCTCCACTTATAGAAACACCGAGAGCTCCATTCTCAAGTGCCTTCCTCCTCAGTTCATCGAACCCAGGGATCGATCGTGACCTGCACTCATCTATGAAGGAGTAATTCATCCCCTCCCCGAAGATCCTAGCATCGTTCAAAGCTATACCTAGCATGAGGTGGGAGAGGTGTAAGCAGTGCTTTGAGAACTTATCTAGGGGCACTTCCTTCGGTATCAAATTCCTCATGTACTCGGTCTTGTTCTCAGGGACGTCGATCCAAGGTATCGCCAATAGGAACTCGAAGTCCAGTTTGAACTTGAGTATCTCCCTCCCTATTACGACTAGCCCACCGAAAAGGGAAGGAGCGACGTTATCTGGATGTGCTGATCCAGAAGAAATTCTCTCACCCTCACTAGCTGCTTTAACTAACTCCTCATCCTTCAAAACGCCTCCTAGCAAGATATCTATAGCTCTCACGGTAGCGGCAGCGGAAGCGCCGCTGCTACCGAGCCCCCTCCTAGGGGGGACACCCTTCCATATCCTTATCTTAGCATCTAACCTCTGCTCAGCCAACTTCAGGGCTGCTCTAGCAGCCTCAGCTGCAGAGTTCCTCTCTCCCAGGGGTATTGAGTTTGAATAGGGCCCCCTGACATCCACGACCTCGGCCCTACCATCCCCTTTAACGAGCTCCACCTCGACTATATCGTGGAAAGCATTCAGGGCCAGCCCAACTATATCGTAACCAGGTCCCAAGTTAGCGCTAGAGCAGAAAGCCCTCACCCTCGTCCGATCACCCCCCTTATCTCCTCAACAGCTTCCTCCACGCTAGATACCTCAATAGGCCTCGGAGTTGGTATTATATCGGGGTCCTTCAGAGCGTGGCCCGTGGCTATTAGCACCACTCTCTCATCCTCACTTATCTCCCTCCCCACGAGGTTCAGGTAAGCCGCGTATGGAGCTGCTGATGCGGGTTCGACGCCTATCCCCATCCTCCCCAGCATCATCTGGGCTTCCAATATCTCCTGATCACTCACATCAATCGCTATGCCACCGCTCTCCTCTAGAGCCAGTAATGCCTTAGGCCAGTTCACTGGTTTCCCTATCCTTATGGCAGTAGCTACTGTCTCGGGCCTCTCTAAGAACTCCATCCTCCCCTCCCTGAATGCCCTGACTATTGGGGAAGCCCCGCGAGCTTGCACTCCCACGAGTCTGGGGAGCCTATCGATTAACCCCAGGCTCTTGAGCTCCTTGAACCCCTTCCATAAAGCTGATATATTCCCAGCGTTACCCACCGGTAAGATTACCCAATCAGGGACGCCTAGCTCATCCGATATCTCATAAGCTAGGGTCTTCTGCCCCTCCAACCTCCAGGGATTGAATGAGTTGAGTGGGTAAAGTCCCAATTCCTTTCCAGATGCCTCTATTACCGCCTCTAGGGCTTCGTCGAAGGAGCCTCTTATCTCCACTATCGTAGCTCCGTGAAGGGAAGCTTGTGCGAGCTTCCCCTTAGCTACCTTTCCCTTAGGTAGGACTATGAAGCTCTTCAAACCTGCCCTAGCAGCATAAGCTGACATAGAAGCTGCAGTGTTTCCCGTAGAGGCGCAGATAACGCTCTTAACTCCTATCTCCTTCGCTATGCTTATAGCGACGGACATTCCCCTGTCCTTGAACGATCCAGTCGGATTGGTCCCCTCGAACTTGACGAACAAGTTACTCTTGAGCTCTATGAGGGGAGTTCCCCCCTCCCCCATCGTCACCGGATACCTCACTCTGGGGAGGAGCTCCCTATACCTCCAAACACCGAACTTCCTGCTCCTGAAATCCTCCCAAGAGACCTCGACATCTATTAGCTTCGGTTCGAGCAACCCATTGCATGAGGGGCACTTCATCAACCAGGGGTCCGGCTCATACGTGGCCCCGCAGCTCAAGCATATGAGCATGTAACTCTCGAGCATCGGGGGGAGCGAGTAAACTAGATTAATAACTTACTCCTCAATAATCCCTGGGGTGTCACCTTGGACCCTATCGAGGCATACGAGAGGGTTAAATCATCGATATTGGAGCATCATAAGTGGTTCGATTCATCCCTTCCGATGATAGCGAGCGAGAACGTAACAAGCCCCGCTGTTAGGAAGGCCATGACCTCGGATTTCGGTCACAGGTACGCTGAGGGGTGGGTGGGGGAGAGAGTCTACGCGGGGACTAAGTACATAGATGAAGTAGAATCGATAGCTATTGAACTCTTTAAGAAGATCTTCAACGTTAAGTTCGCTGATGTAAGGCCGATAAGCGGTGTGATCGCAAATTTAGCTGTATATACTGCATTCACTAACCCGGGTGATGTAGCCATGGCCCTCCCGATAACGAAGGGAGGGCACATAAGCATGGGGCCCCTGAGGGGGAGCGAGGGTCAGTTCATAGGGGGGACCGCTGGAGCTGTCAGGGGGCTGGATGTCAAGTACTTAGCCTTCGATGATCACAACATGAATGTAGATATTGATAAGAGCATAAAGAGGATAGAGGAGAACAAGCCCAAGTTAGTTATACTAGGGGGGAGCGTGATACTCTTCCCCCATCCCGTTAAGGAGCTCTCAGATGTATGCAAGTCAGTAGGGGCTCTTCTGCACTATGATGCAGCTCACGTAGCTGGCCTCATAGCTGGGAAGCAGTTCCAACAGCCTATGGAGGAGGGAGCGGATGTGATGAGTATGAGCACTCATAAGACTTTCTTCGGACCTCAGCATGGAGCAGTAGTTACTAACGATGAGGAGAAATTCGAGAGGATAAAATTAGCCAACTTCCCCGGTCTACTGAGCAATCACCACTTGCACTCTGTAGCAGCGTTAGCGCTCGCTGCAGCTGAGATGTTAGCATTCGGGGAGGAGTACGCGAGAGCTGTAGTGAGGAATGCTAAAGCCCTAGCTCAGGCACTCCATGATGAGGGCTTCTCAGTGGTAGCTGAGCACTTGGGCTTCACACAATCTCATCAAGTGCTCCTCGATGTTGACGCTCTTGGAGGAGGTTATAAATGCGAGAAGCTCTTAGAGGAGGCGAATATAATAGTCAATAGGAACTTACTGCCTTGGGACATAAAGAGGGGGAGGAGCTTCAAGGATCCCGGTGGCTTGAGGCTAGGTGTAGCTGAGTTGACGAGATTGGGCATGGGGGAGGAGGAGATGAGAGAAATAGCTAAGTTCTACAGGAAGGTCCTCTTGGATAAGGAAGACCCTAAGAAGGTAGCTGAGGAAGTGAGTGAGCTGAGGAAGAGGTTCAGGAACGTCAAGTATGCGTTCGAGGAGGGTCCGGCTTACGAGTATTGAGGACCTAATGAAGGATAAGAGGAGGGGGTCCCTAGAGATATTCGAGGATGCCCTCAATATCTTGATGGATATGGAAGACCCTTGCAATCACGCTCTAATGCTAGCTAGGGCCCATCCCGAGATGTCGGCTCTCGAGCATCTAGCTAGAGCTGCTTGCAGGGGCTCATTGATGAAGTTACGCGATTTCTTCGAGAGCTCTAAAGTGAGGCTCATCAAGACGTGCTCTAAGCATCTGAGTGAGCTGGGGGTCAGGATAGTAGCTACGATAAGCAGGAGTTCCTCTGTCATAAACTGCATTAAAGAGTACGGCCCTGAGGAAGTGATAGTGAGCGAATCCCTCCCCGGGGGAGAGGGGATCGAGACAGCCAGAATACTGAAGGAATCTGGATTCTCCGTGATACTGACTAGAGATTCCTTAATTCCTTGGATCTCCATGAGGAGGGGGGCTATTGGATTAGTCGGAGCTGATAGAGTGACTAGGACCCACTTGATAAATAAAGCCGGCACTCTGGCCCTAGCATCATCAGTAGGGACTGTAGCAGTAGCCGGCCTCCTGAAGCTGCACGATAGTTCCTATGAGATTAGGGAGGTCATAAAGGATAAGAGGGGGCTGAGATACATAGAGGCTAATTTCGATGAGACTCCGTTAGAGAGGTTCAAGTCCATAATATTCGAAGACATGACGCTCACGCATAAAGAAATAGGGAGGGCTTTCGATGAATTGAGAAAAATAATTGGTTAGATGAGCCCCGTGAAGGAGCCCATTCCCAAGAAGAATCCTATTAAGAGCATTATTATCCAAGCGACTAGGGATATGCCTGCTGCCTGAAGCCAGCCCACATTGAACCAAGATTTAAGTACCCAGATCCAGAGGATGAGGACTATTAACCCCTCTAGTACGCCCAAGGGGATTATGGAGAAGATGAAAGAGAGCAAGAATTCTATAATGGACCATACGAAGGCTAATGCTAGAACTGATATGATACCCTTCTCCTTCTCCCTAGGGAGCACTATCTTCTGGGCGAGCCATATCACTACCGCACTCACTACTAGTGTGACTATGAAACTCAAGAGACCCGATATGGATAGATCCATAACGGGCTAAGGGGGTCGCTCACTTATAATACTTACTACCCAATATCAGGGTGGGGCCGCTGAGAGTGGAGATCCCTAGGCATATAATCGAGGAGATACTGAGGCACGCTATGGAGGAGATGCCGAGGGAGGCTTGCGGCCTGCTCATAGGGTATATAGAGGGCTCTAGAGTCGTAGTGAGGGGAGTTCATAGGGCTAGGAATATGAGTGAGTCGCACTCGCTCTACGAAGTTGATCCCCAAGATATCTATAGGGCTATGAAGGAGGCAGAATCCTCCGGTCTAGAGCTAATCGGAGTCTACCACAGCCATCCAATCGGGACGCCTACTCCCTCGAAGATAGATGAGGAGAGAGCTATTCCGGGCCTCATATACCTCATAGTCTCAGGGAGCGGGGACTTCAAAGCGTTCAAGTTAGCTAGGGGTAGATTTGAGGAGCTCGAGATATCCGACACACCTCCCGAAGGACTGCACTGAAACTTTTATATCTTCTCAGGGTCCTCTATCTAGATGAGCCTCCTCTACTCGCTAGCTAACTCAGAGCTCACCGGATCTAGACTTGAATCTAACTTAGAGCTCATAGATAAAGTACTGTCCTGGGAGCTCACTGGGAAGGTCGCTGAGTTCATCAGAGCGTACTCCTCATACGGAAGCCCTCCTTCAGAGCTATTGAACTCTGTGTTGAAATCTAGGAGTGAGATGCCCATAGATTCGATGCTAAATAATGTCTGCAGGGAGCTAGAGGAGAACAGGATGAAGTGCTACATAGCGGAGACTCGGGAAGATGCTGGAAAAATTGTAGGGGAAATAGTAGGAAGTGGGAAAGTAGTTTTCAAATCTTTCGCTCTCACGCTCGAAGAATGTAGCGTGGGTGAGCATTTAGTTAGGGGAGGCAATGAAGTTCACGATACGGAGTACCCGCTGCTGCTCAAGGAACTAAGAGGAGTGGATCTGAGAGGCTACAGGGAGAAGATAGAGAGGGCAGATTTTGGAATAACTGATGCAGTAGCTCTATCAGTGGATCCAGGGGCTCTCTTCCTCCTCCCAAGCAGCGGTTTGGAGAGGCTCATCTCAATGGCGCCGCTGAAGCACATAGCTCTAGTAGGCGTGGATCAGCTGGCCCCTAGTTACGAGGAGGGTTTCAGGATCGTGGAGCTCGCGATGCTCAGTAAGGGTTACAATTACGCTGGAGTAGTCGGCGGCCCCAGTAAGACGGGCGATATAGAGAAGAAGGTAGTCTACGGCGCTCATGGGCCGAAGGAGGTCCACGTCATAATTCTAGATGATGGGAGGAGGGAGCAAATGAGAGGTCCCTTCAAAGAAGCGTTATCTCTACCCTTACTCGGGAAAATACCGTGCCCCCAGCTCTGGCCATTCTGGAAGAGAATACTCGGGATGGATCGCTCTGAGGAGTTAGCGAAATACCTGATCGATAGAAGATTGACGGAATGCTTGGGTATGGACATATCTCCCTTACTGAAGCTCCTCTAACTCGAGGCCTCAGTAGAATGCTTGAACGAGTTCAAATAGAGTGGCTAGGGAGCTTTAATGCTGTACCCCCTCCTCCTGATCTCCCTGAGTATCTTCTGCTGGTCTATCCGCATGGGGCAGGCTTCCTTACATCTACCGCAGAGGAGACATGCGAAGGAGTGCTTTACAGCCTCCTCTTTGTTCCCAGTTATGTACTCCAATATGACCCCTATCCCACCGGAGTAGACGGACTTCAATCCCCCCCAGTAACCTCCGACTATCCAGAAGACGGGACACAAGTACTGGCAGGCCCCGCACCTGAGGCAGAGTAAGGCCTCTCTCAAAACTGGATCCCGGGAGCTCTCAACTCTTCCATTATCTAAGAATATCACATGAAGCTCCCTAGGCCCGAACTCATCTTTCTGAGGTCCTCTCACTATGTTAACGTAAGATGATACCTTGTACCCGTTATACCTAGTTATGACTTCCACAGCCCTCCAGGCATCCAGCATCGTAGGCAAAACTTTCTCCATGCCAACGAGCATTATGTGCTTCCTAGGTAACGATATGGAGAGCCTCACATTAGATTCGTTCTCTATTATGAAACCGCATCCCTCATCAGCAGCGAAGGCATTAACGCCGCTCATCCCTATATCCGCCTCGAAGTACTTCCTCCTCAGGAACTTCCTGACTAGAGAAACCATGCCCTCTATATCGTCCTTATCGACTTCCTCCCCCATGAAACCCCTCAGGAACTCAGCTACCCTCTCCCTAGTCAGGTGGATGGATACAGATGTGAAGTGCATGGATTTCGGCCCTATGAACTGAACTAAGAACTCACCCAAGTCCGTCTCATAGACTTCCTTTCCCCTACTCACTAAGTGCTCCCTGATACCCACTTCCTCGCTCGTTATACTCTTACCCTTCACTATGACTTTGCCATCGCCCACTATCTCATCTACGATCCTCCTAGCTTCATCAGGCGTCCTAGCTAGGTAAGCGAAACCACCTTTCCTCTCTACGCTCTCCATAGCGATATGAGTGAGCTCCTCCATCCTCTCCAACGAGCTCTCCTTGATTTCCCTCACTTTATCAGCTAGATCCCTCAGATGAGGGTACTTTGAGAACACGCTCTTCCTCAGCTCCCAGTATGAGAGGTTAGCTCTATCCAGCGAGGCCCTCAAGAAACTATTGGAACTAGCTTCTATCAATAGGGAGCTAACTTCCCTCAAGTTCATACTATCACCTCCGCGAGATCTAGTACCTCTAAACCTCCGGAAACTCTCTTCAAGTTGAGGAGGCAGATGGGGCATGCTACTATTATCTTGCTAGCTCCAGTGGACTTCAGTTCCTCTAACCTCTTCTCAGCTATTTTAAAAGCTAAATTCGGGAAAATGGATTCTATTGGTCCCCCACAGCACCCAGTGAATTTCCTAGAGAATTCAGGCTCCCTCAAAACAACTCCGGCCTTTCGCAATAGCTCCCTTATCTGCTCAGTAGAATCGCTCCATCTAGCTAGGTAGCAGGGATCGTGGATCGCTGCCTCTAGCTCCTTTCTCGCGGGCTCATATCCCTTCAGGAGTATCTCAGAGTAATGGAATACCTCGATATCTATGTATTCAGCTAGATGATACTTCAGCATGTAAGTGCTGTGGGGATCTACTGTTATCACTCTCTTAGCCCCAGTTTCCCTTATTTTCTCCGCTACTCTCATCATCTGCCTCTCGAATAGTTCATCGAGCCCCAGATCATGGTAGAGAACTCCATTGTAAGGCTCCTCCCTCAAGCATGCGAATTTGACACCGGATCCCCTCAAGGCACATGCTATATTCCTCAATATATTGAGGTACCTGTCCTTCTTTTTCATGAACCTAATCGGGGCTGATATATCGATTCCCATAGAGAGGAAGGAAGAGTAGAGCCTCATTGAGAGGTCCAGGAAGCTGGGTCCGATGGATTCGAATCTCCTCAGGAGGTCTGAGAATAGCTCTATCCGAGGGGCCATCTGATACAAGCATCCAGTATAGAGGAGCACCTCTCCTCTCTCAGGTATATCCAGATCCCTCGCCCATTTTCCGCATTCCCTCTCACTCACACCCAATGGGTTGGAGGTCCTCTCAGCATTGCTCTCCAGGAGCTTCCTCAGTACCTCTAGCTCCATGCGAGCCTCGGATTGGCTGTCGTAGAAATAATTAAAATTTGATCCTTCGGGATCTCCGCACAATCTTAGCACTCAAAATTGAGGAGTCGGCTCAAATAACTAAATCCCTTTCAGAGAAGAGTCAAGGGTCCTCTATCAAAACTTCCGGATCCTCTAGTCCAACTGAGAGCCTTATCAAGCTCCCATCTATCCCACTAGCCTCAATGAGGTCCTCAGTCAAGTTAGAGGAAGCTGATTCATAGGGGATGCTCGCTAGCGATATAGAGGCTCCGAAGCTCGTGGCTCTCTTTATCCTTGAGGTTCATCGAGAGCTTCCTCGCATCCCCATTTATCCTGAAGGAAATAATCCCACCGAATCCCTTGAGGAGCCTCTTAGCTATCTGATGATCTTTATGAGTCTCCAATCCGGGATATATCACCTCCCTCACCTTGAGATGATCTTGGAGCCATCTAGCTAAAGTAAGAGCGGTCTCACAATGTCTCCTCATCCTGAGTTCAAGAGTTTTGATCCCCCTAATTATGAGGAATGCCCTGAATGGATCCAGTATGCTCCCCAGGATCCTCCTCCATTCCCATAACTCTGATAATTCGTTACCGGATACTACTCCCCCCACGCTATCGTTCGTACCACTGAGGTACTTTGTAGCGCTCTGTATGGATAGATCTGAGAAGAGAGAGGGTTTCAGCAGGACAGGAGTCGCGGATGTGTTATCTATGATGAATTCAGCGCCCTTATCTATGCAGGAATCTCTCAGCATCTCCAAATCAGGTACTCTGAGCAGAGGATTCGTTGTCGATTCGGTGAAAACTAAGCTCCCCGGCTTGATGCACTCCCCAAGATGATCGGTGCTGCATATCTCTATATCGAAGCCCATAGCCTTCAAGCGGAGAGCCAAACCTACTGTGGCCGAGTAGGAATCTAAATTAACCACGATCCTCTTCCTGTACCTGGATAGGAAGAGCGTTGAGATAGATGCCATCCCGCTGTTGAAAGCCAAGCAATCATCGTATCCATCGAGGGAGGCAACTATCCTCTCGAGCTCCTCGACAGTCGGGTTCTCTTCTCTCGAGTACTTCAGCTCCTTGCCCCTCCGGGAGATATTAGGTCTTCCTGAAGGTAGAGGATTCTGGAAAGTAGCTGTCATATATATTGGGACCTCGATAGGCGAGAAATCTGACATAGTAGGGGCGAGAATCACCGATTTAAAAGTTTAAATAATAAATGATTCCAATAGGA